>JAGLZW010000023.1 GCA_023131225.1 Candidatus Bathyarchaeota archaeon
GGGAGATCTAGAGATCTTGGTGTCATTTTCTGGGGAGACTAAACCGGTTATCAGTTTGCTTGAAATTTTCAAAAAGTTGAACGGAATTGTAATGTCAATTACTGGTAAAGAAACATCAACATTAGCTAAAAAGTCGGATTTCAAAATAACTCTAGAAGAAAAGGTTAAGCCAGGTCAGCCTCGAAGGTTCTATATGAGAGTGGCATACGTTTTAAGCCCCTTGCCAGTTAGGTTAATAGAAACGTTGAGTAGAAGAGGATTGAAATTACCAGAATACCTGATCAGTTGGTATCACTCAGTTACACAATAGATTAGCCATGCGCACGCATCAGAGTTTGCCCGTTCTTTGCTGGGCACATCTCTGGCTGCTTAAAGTTCCCTTAAGTATCTTGCCTAGTCAGATTCAAATCTTCAGCGCAACCAACCAGAAATCTTTTATAATTTTGACTTAAAAGCTACTACGTGATTTACATGAATATGAAAGGTGAAGAAATTCTCGGAAAGAAAATCGTCTGCGAAAATCTGGATGTGGGCAAGGTTAAGGAGCTCATATTCGACCTCGATCAATGGAAGATTACTCACCTTGAGATCGAACTGACTAAAGAAACGGCTGAAATGGTTTTGGGCGTGAGAAAAAGCGGGATACGAAACTTGCTCGCTGTTTCCGCCATAAGTGGGGTGGATCAGACAATAAATTTGAAGGTTACAAAAGGGCAACTTCGAATATATCTAATACCACCAAAGGTTCAATCATAAACGCATACAGAAGGAGTTCAATATAGGCAATCCGTCGAAGCCACGAATTTCTATCATGCTTTCATCCTTGTTACACTGGTCGAAGCTTTGTAGATCAGATGTAATCGTACACACTAGAATTCTGCAAAATCAGAGTGCATGTTTATTGTTCATTCTCGCATTTTCTCTGTTAGGAATTCCCTTTGCTGTTTCCTGTTCATTTTCTCTAATTCATCTTTGTATTTTCGGCGAAGTAGCTTGAATTTGCAATAGCTGTAGAGCGCGTCATAAACATAAGCAGCTTTCTCAATCGCTTCAAAATCGTCTTTCACATTAAATCTCGCGCCAGTCATTATTGCACTTAATCCTATTCCTTCAGGCGCTAGATCAGTGTCACGGGTATCTGCAGAATGGACGGTTTTTGCGAGTTCATGGAGCACCGGGTCTTCAAGCTTGTACTCATCTATTATGGTTTCGAAGCTGCATTTGCCTTCTCTATGTCCAAGCTTCACTCCTGGCGCGTCAAAAGGTGTTGCCCCTTGGTTTTTCACTATCTCTTCTATTTTCTCTGTAGACACAAAGATGAATTCTGCTTGTGGGTCTATGAACTTTTTGATAAGCCATGGACATGCTGTTCTGTCCACATGAACAAAATCGCGAGTTACCCACTTCACAAAGTTCGCCTGTCCAAGATAGCTGTAACTATTATTAAAGTCTATTTTTCCAGGATTTCTTTAGGATTAGAAAGCATCCACGCCAGAGCGCTCATCTTCCAAAGAACTGTAGAAAAAGCATTAGCTGAACCTAACCTACATAATAAGAGGGATGTTACTTGACTCACCATTGGGGATATGTAGGCGCCATTGTGTCAGCGATTTTGTTTGGAGCATTTTCAACTCTGAACAAAATTACTTTAGAAGCTGTTAATCCTTTGATCGTTGCTGGGATGATTTATTTTGTCGGTGGTATTTTCCTATTCATAGTTCACCTTTCTCCACTTTACAGGAAGGTTCTCGCTCTATTTGAAACCCCCACGGAAACTGAAACTAGCATATCAAAAAAAGATTACAGAATCCTTGCCCTTGTTATTCTTTGTGGCTCAATCATTGCACCATTAATGCTTTTGCATGGCCTTAGCGAAATTACGGCGATTAATGCTGCATTGCTCCTTAGCACAGAATCATTGTTCACTGTTCTGATTGCTTTTGCTTTTCTGCAAGAGCGGGGAGCGAGAAAAGACTATTTTGGTATTCTTCTCTTGCTTCTCGGAGTTGTGTTTATTACAACAAATGGTGAATTTGATAGACTTACTCTAACCAAAGAAGTTGTTGGTAGTTTACTGATAATAGGTGCTTGTTTGTTTTGGGGCATAGATAATAACCTGAGCAAATTTCTGAGCAAGAAGCGAGATATCGTGATGGTAACTGGATTGAAATGCTCCATCGGTGGTGCTGTTCTGCTAGTTATGTCTCTTCTTCTTAGAGTTAGTTTTATTATTCCCGTAACTTCAATACCATACATATTGTCGGTGGGAGCCTTCAGCATCGCCTTCTCTATTTTGTTATTTCTTTTTGCATTAAGAGAAATTGGTGCCATGCGAACAGGAGTCATTTTTTCTACATCCTCTCTCTTTGGTGCAATTTTTGCTTTCGTCATTCTTAGAGAAACTTTTACTCTCATTCAGTTACTGGCTGGGTTAGCCATGTTGTTGGGAGTTTTCATTCTTTATCGAAAATGATTGTGCGATGAACTCTAAAAACCCAAGAAAAACGCTTTTTCTCATCAAAAGGTGATGGAAATAGCTTCAAATCATAGTTTAAACCCTCGTGGAGGGGAGGTCACTATCACGAGGAGGGGTCGGGAGTTAATGGATCTTGGATGAGGATTATGTTCGTTTGGGTGTAGTAGGTGCTATTAAGTGGAAGGGAGGGGGGGAGTTAAGGAGGAGGTTTAAGCAGAGTGAGTGCTTTGAAGCGTTGGGTTTTTTAGGAGAGGCTTTGTGCTCTGTGATCGTTGTGTTTTTGATTGTGAGGTGCAAGTTTTTCGATTATATCTAGTAAAGGCTTTAACATGTGAGAAATCGGTCCTAACTCATTTAGCATTTCTTTCAGGTTTTGTATGTCAGCTTTGTTAACTGCTCCTATTAGTAGAGCCATTGTTGTGTAGGCAATTAGGAAAGCTGTCGCTCCGATGATTAGTTTTATCCAGCTGGCTAGGCTCAGTTGAGATATTATTGTGTAAGTGATTGTGGCTGCAAGTGCAGATGCTGACAGTATTTTGGATGACGAAGCCCAGTCGATTGTGGCTTTAAAGTGTTTTTTTATGTACCAGAGTCCTATGATTAGGCTTGGAATTCCAGCGGTGAGGGCGGTGGCAATTAGACCTACGATTCCGAATCTTGGGATTAAGAGTAGGCTCAGTGGGAAGCCTATGGCTGACGTGATTAGGGTCAGTTTTAAGTTGAATTTTGTTTTTCCCTGGCCGTTTATGAGGGTTCCGAGGCTTAGGTTCCCGAATGCTGAGTATAGGTAATTGACGGCGAGTAGGGTTAAGTAGAGTGGTGCATAGGTGTATTCTTCTCCAAAGAGCGTGGAAATAGCTGGTTGCGCTAGGGCTATGACAGCTGCTGCTGCTGGCACAACGAGGAGAGCAGCGAATTTTACTGAAAACTGGAAAACGTTTCTCAGTGTTTCCGTGTCTTTTTCGGGATTTAGTTTGGAGAAAGCGGGGAACAGCACTGTGACTATCGGTGTTGCAAAGAATGTGATTAGAATGGCGAAGTTCGCTGCAACTTGGTAGTTGCCAATTAAGAGGTCCGTGCAGTAGATAGCCATTAGGAAATTGTAGAATTGTACAAGGAATCCGCTTAGAATGGCTGAAATTGACAGGGGCAGCCCATATTTGAGCATGGTTTTCACTGTTTCTAGAATGTTTAATTTGGCGTCGTCTAGTCTTTGGAGATTCTTGTAAAGGGCTAAGTAGAGGATTAGTATGCTGATTAACCCAGCTATCAGGAAAGCTACTGTGGATCCGAGAGTTGCCCCGAAAACTCCGAAGCCGAGGACTACAAGGAGAGGCATTAGAGCGGTTTTAATGACAGATCTGCATATCATCGTAACGCTGTTGAGCTCCATTTTTTCATAGCCTACGAAAGCGGATTGAGCAGCTGTTATAAGGGCTCCTGCAAAGATGATGAAGGATGCTACTTGGATTAAAGGTTCTATTTCAGGGCGGTGGAAAATGTTTGTTGCCAAGAAGCCGGAAAGCATGAAGGAAATGAAGGTTAGGGAGAAGCCTAAAACGAGTTCAAAAAGCACTCCTGCAGCCAAGATGCTTTTAACCTCTACCGTTCTATGTTCTGCCTTGTATTGAGCGGTGTATTTTATCATCGCAGAGTTTACGCCCCAATCTCTGAACGTCGAGATAAGATTTGGAGCTAACAAGGCGACTGTAAGGATACCGTATTCAGGTGGAGATAGAAGCCTTGCTACGAGTATAACGCCTACGGCGGAGATTATTGAGGAAGCTGCTAAGCCCCAGAAAAGGTTGAATCCGCCCCTAGCTGAAACCCTAGCCATCCTAATTGCTTTACTCATCAAAGTCCTTCTCCAAACATTCTAATTGCATACTAGTCACGAAAACTCTTAAGAAAGCTTTTGGTGTGCGGATGCGCGCACGTTCGTTGGGTGTTAAAGATTTTATATTTTATAGCATATTAGACTGCACATCTCATGCATGGTGTGTTTATGATAAGAGAGGATTTTAAACCAAGATTGCTTTTTTTGTGTGCTTCTCATACTTTGCTTCATGTGTACACAAATCTTCCCCTTGCTCTCTTACCTATTCTAATTAGTGAATATGGGTTATCTATTGTCATTGCAAGTATTATTGTGTCTATTCCTCGAGTTTTCTCACTGGTTTTTTCAATTCCGAGTGGCTTGCTTGCTGATCGCTTAGGTCACACGAAGCTTATATCGTTCAGTTTGTTTTTGCAAGTGCTTGCTGCTTCTTTGATATTGTTATTTCCTACTGTGGAGGCTATTGTTCTATGTTTTTCCTTAACTGCCCTGGCATCAACCTTTTATCATCCGCCGGCTTTGAGTACAACCACTAATATTATACCTTCAGATTTCTTGAGTAGAGGGTTAGGTTTTCATGGCGCAAGCGGTACTCTTGGGATTGCTCTTGGGCCTATCACATTAGGACTTATTCTAAGTTGGTTTGAATGGAGATACGTTTACCTAATTTGGGCTGTGCCAATATTTGTTATTGCAGTTGTGGCCTTGTTCGTGAATATGAATGAGTCTTCTCCTGTGGAGGATAGTGAGACAAAAGGAAAAGGTTTGACTACGCCGTTAAAGGATGTTTTATCTGTCACTTTCTTGTCTTTTCTTCTACTGATGCTTTTTAGAAGTGCTGCGGGTGGAACCATTTCAACATATTTGACAACCTATCTCACTGAGAGTAAAGGGCTAGATGCCAGTTTGGCAAGCATCATTTTTGGTTTAAGTCCCTTAATTGGTTTGGCAAGCGTCATTATAGGAGGTTATGCAGGAGATAAGTTTGGCTGGAAAAGGTCCCTTACATTGATTATTTCAACGGTGTCTGTTGCATTGTTCTGCATGTTCGTCTCGACTTCAACGATCCAAACTGTACTGTTTTATCTTGTTTATGGTTTCTTCAATATTATGACTATGCCAATCACAACTTCGTTAGTCGCAAAAATCATACCACCGAAATCAAGAGGAACTGCCTACAGCCTACAATTCATTCCTATGAGCATCATAGGCATAGTGATGCCGATAATGTTAGGCGTATTAATCAATCTCCTTGAGATCTGGATAATTTTTCCCATAGCAATAGTCTTCTACATTATTGCTCTTGTTATTACTCAAGTTTTGAAAATGTAGAAGAAAATATTCTGGTGCGCACTCTAAAGTCGTACCAACCTTGAAGAATCATGTAAACCGTAGAGGTGGGCTATCCTTAAGTCATGCGCGCACGTCATGATAGTTTTTTGTAGCTCCAAGAAAAAACTAGATTTCCATTTAAGCGTAGGCGATTTTTAGGCGTTGAATTAGTTTTAGGTGTAAAGGTTTTTTCCTCCACTGCTGTCTTAATCTGTTGTTGCTCAGCTTGTTGGATTTGGATTTCGCTAAAGTCTCGGGGATGCTCTTTTCTTTCGCTTAATCTTTCTTCAAGTCTCTTTAACTTGGCCTGTGCTCCTATAATATGCCTAACTGAGTTATGCTCCACTATGAGTTTTTTTCTTGATTTGTGAATTAGCAGCCTTTCTTCAAATATCTTGGTTTTTTCACCTAGGATTCCTTCTTTTTCGCTCAATGACTGCAGCTCATTTCTGAGTTCAGTTTTCTTCTTCTGCAGTTTTTTTAGTTCTAGGCTCATAGTGTTTTGCTCACTAGGCCTTGTAAATATTCAGACTAAATAAGTCAGTTATGAAACGACAATCAATATTTGAACTGCATTTACTCTTGCAAGGATGGTTTGGAGTTTAGAATGGGGATGTGGATATTTTTGATTTGGTTGTTATCGCCTTATCCTATGGCTCTCAGGAAGGCGACCTTGCTGGTCAGTCGAACTTTGACTTGAATGACTATGGGGAACTTAGAATATTTGATGTGGTTATTGCTGCTACAAACTATGGGAAAACTTGGTAATACGCACAAGGTTTTTCTGTTTTGCCTCCCAATTTCGACACGGTATCAGTCATGAATTCTAAGGGAGAAATTCTATACCTATCTCGACTTGACATAGAGAGACTAAACATCTCAATCGAAGAGATCATTCGAATCGTTGAAGAAGCTTTCCGAGAAAAAGCAAAGGGAAAAGTTGAGGTACCACCCAAACATGGTATACACCCTCAGAGAAACGCCTTCATCCACGCCATGCCAGCCTACATACACAATATGAAATCAGCAGGAGTCAAATGGGTCAGCGGATTTCCAGAAAACCCCAAACGTGACTTGCCATACATATCGGGGTTGCTCATCTTGAACGATCTTGAAACAGGTATCCCGACTTGCGTTATGGACTGCACTTGGATAACAGCTAAACGAACCGGCGCAGCAACTGCCATTGCAGCAAGATACTTGGCTAGAGAAACCTCGAAAACCTTGGGTATCCTGGGATGTGGTGTTCAAGGCAGAAGCAACCTCGAAGCCTTAACAGCCGTGTGCAAGACCCTAGAAGATGTAAAGGCTTACGATGTCAGCGAGAAAAACCTGCAGACATATGCAAAAGAGATGACCATCAAATTTGAAATAAAAGTTACCCCCGTTAACTCGCCCAGAAAAGCGGTTGAACACTGCGACATAGTTGTAACCGCAGGGCCAATTCTGAAACACCCACAACCAGTAATTGAAACTTCATGGCTCACGGACGGCGGCTTCGCGTGCCCCCTAGACTTCGATTCATACTGGAAGCCAGAAGCTATGCAATCAATGGACAAATTTTGCACCGATGACAACGAT
Source organism: Candidatus Bathyarchaeota archaeon (assembly GCA_023131225.1). NCBI lineage: Archaea > Thermoproteati > Candidatus Bathyarchaeota > Candidatus Bathyarchaeota archaeon. The sequence continues at coordinate 7,227 of JAGLZW010000023.1, forward strand.
CAGCTGATATATTACAAGGAACTAGGATACTTCTCCAACATACCGCCTGTATATGCAGAATTAAACGAAATTATTAGCGGCGAAAAACATGGTCGCGAAAACCCTCAAGAACGCATCATGTCAATGCATTTAGGTCTGGCTATAGAAGACATGGCGGTAGCTGTCCTTATCTACGAGAAAGCGAAGAAGACAGGAGTTGGGATAAGACTCCCACCATAGCCATAAACACACGCGAAGAATTAAGACGTGGAAACGCGCGCGCAAATGGATCTGGTTTCAGACAGCCTTCAACTCTTTAACGTTTGGAATATCCCGAACAGAGACAAACGCTACGGATTAGATTTTAAAGGTGTGATACCTGGGCAGATTGCCGAGAACATTCTTTACTATTTCACAGAGCCCTTCGACGTTGTGGTGGATCCGATGGCTGGGGGTGGATCAACAATTGACGTGTGTAGAGCGATGATGCGCCGTTACAAGACATACGACATTAATCCTATGCGAGAAATAAGCATGCTTCCTGAACGCTGGTGATACTCTATTTATGTATTTTAAATTCACAAGCAATAAGTTCGCTGACTTGTGACTAAGACTACAGTGAGTTGAGATGGCTAAATGTCCAGAGTGTGGAAAGCCCTTAGTGAAGAGAACTAGAAAGAGGAAGTACCACTGCGAAAATGAGGATTGCTCAGTCATATATGTGCGTTATCCCAACGTACCAGCATTAAGAGTAGTTATCTATGAGTCAACGAAAAAGAGGAACTGCAAAATAAATTAACTGTCTTGTTTTAAAACAACATCTACATCACAATTCGGGCATTTCCAGTCGTTTTCTATCGCACAGAGCATACAGGCTCTAACCCTGCACTTAGGACATGCATAGCTAATAATAACATGTTCTTCGCAATGAGCGCATTCCTTTAAGCAAAGTTCAGCCATGTTCCTTGTTTTCATGTCCAACTACCTCCTCCAAGTCCCTATGCGTGAAGCCGCAGTTCCAACTGCAACACCAAATTCACTCAAACTTTTCCGATACACCATAGAACAGTGCTTTCTCAAATCAATATTTAGGGGCTTCTAAGCAACGACAACCAGCAAAGCTGAGAGGGAGGAAAGTGAAACAGATATTTGTACATGCACGCACGAGCCTAGCTAAAAACCATAAGAACGAAACTTCTATTCTTAGAATGGTGTGCTTATGAATACAAAGTTGCTTGCTCCAATAATATTGTCTCTGTTGATTGGAACTGGAATTGGCTATTCAGTTTCTCTTCCTCAAATTTTCTCACTCCAGTCTGAAACCTCTAGGTTGGAATCAGAGGTTTCAACAATACAAACTGAATACAGTGATTTCAATGCAACCTACAACCAACTGATAATGGATTATAGTGAGCTTTTGGCAGAGTATGGTCTATTGCAAACCAGCTATGAGTCTTTGAATCCAACTCACGAGACACTTCAAGACACTTATGAACTGCTTGAGCAGCGGTAGGAGGTTCTACAAATCAAATGTGACTCTTTGAACTTATCATACTATCAACTTCAACAGGCATATGAGCAACTTGAAGAGGGTTATGAGCTTGCTCTAGCGGGTAGCGAAATTAGAGGTGTTTACTTTTCGCCAAACGGGGGGTGCGAACAAGCAGTCATCAATTGGATTGAAAAAGCGAACTCCTCAGCATTCATTCTCATATACAGTTTCACGCTTGACTCGATTGGAGACTCTTTAGTTGACGCTCACAACCGAAACATAGATGTGAAAGTTGTTTTTGAGAAGAGCCATATAAGTGGGTATAGCGAATATCAGAGACTAAAGAGCAATGGAGTCGATGTTAGAAACGACACAAATTCGCAATCTATGCACAACAAAGTCATGGTTGTTGACGGACAAGTCGTTCTGACTGGAAGTTTCAACTGGTCAGCAAACGGAGAAGAACGTAATAATGAGAATTTGATTGTCGTCTATGGGAACCACACTGCCAATCTCTACGAAGAAGAATTTTGGAAAATCTGGAATGCTAGCATTTAATTATAGTAAACGCACGCGCATGTATTATCCCTAAAGATTTAAACTAAAACTCGTTTAAATAGGAACGCGCAGAAAGGGTGATGCTGAAACCATGAATTTTGATGACATTGAAGTAAATTCAATTACTAAACATTTCGAAGACACGGTTGCCGTGGACGATGTCTCGATGAACGTTGCGAGAGGAGAACTCTTTGGCTTGCTGGGACCTAATGGCGCTGGAAAGTCTACGCTTACAAAGATGCTTTGTGGAATGATAAACCCCACTTCAGGCACAATTAAAGTTGGGGGATTCAACATTCAAGACGAGCCTATGAAGGTGAAAGAATTGCTAGGCGTTGTTCCGCAAGACATTGTTTTGTACGATTACATGAATGCTCGTGAAAACCTCGCCTTTTTTGGAAAACTTTACGGATTGACAGGAGGCAAACTCAAGAATAGAATTGAGGGACTTTTGAAGTTCACTCAGCTGGACGAAAAAGCTGTAAGACGTCACATTTCCACTTACTCGGGTGGCATGAAACGCCGCGTCAACATAGCTGCTGCCCTTCTCCATGAGCCTCAAGTTATCCTTTTAGACGAACCTACTGCCGGACTTGATCCTAAAAACAAGTTAGCTCTTTGGGAAATTATTCAGGCCTTGCATAAAGAGGGAAAAACCATAATGCTAACAACGCACATGATGGATGAAGCGGAAGAACTATGCAGTCAAGTGGCAATTATGGACAGGGGCAGAATCATCGCGCTAGGCAGCCCTCGTCAACTCATTAAAAAGGTCAAGATGGAAAACACCATAACCGTAGTTCCAGACAAAATAACCTCGAAACTGATAGAAGCGGTAAAGGAGATTTCAGGAGTCAAAAGATCTTACAGGGCTTATGACGAAAATGAAGAAGTCGAAGTATTAAAAATAATCACAAGAAAAGCGGAGGATGTCTTGCCAGACGTAGTATCAGCTATCTCCTCTGTGAGAACAAAAATCCTGTCTATTGAACTTTCTCGCGTCACGCTTGAAGACGTGTTCATTTTACTTACAGGACGAAGCTTGAGAGAAGAGGAGGAACAATTATGAAACTCAAGAGAACGATAAATCAAGTATTCGCAATTGCAAAAACAGATTTTCTTGGAATTGCACGAAACAAAACCGCCATCTTCTTCACATTGATCTTTCCGTTGTTTTTCCTGATGATAATTGGCTTCACGTTTGGCACTCAAGGCACAGGAGAAACAGGCCGAATTCAAGTCGGAACAGTCAACCTCGACGCAAAAACGATTGATGTAAATGGCATCGCCTCTCAAAACAGTACAATTGGAGACGCATTTGTTCAAGCGTTGAAAGACGTCAACTTCACCGTTTACGATTACGGTGAGTACGGCGATAAAGACACCAATGGCACTGCTGCATATGATATAAGCCGCGAGCAGATCAAAATTGCTGTGGTTATACCAGCTAACTTTACAGAAACACTCTCTTTCCAATATACAGACAGCTTAGGAATGCCAATCCCAACAAAAGCTCACTTTGACATATACACTGACCCAAGCGACCCCACAGGTTCTATAATCGCACAGCAGAGTATTCTTGGCTTCATCTCTGGATTCATAAGAGAATATCAAAAAATTGCGATTGATCAAATTCCAGAGAGTCTTCAGGGTTACGCTGAAGTTCTCGCCGATCCGATTACAGTTTCAACCATTGAAGCAGACGTCTCTGGACGCCAGCTAAGGTGGATTGACTACATGGTTCCAGGCACACTTGGCCTTGTCCTCATTTGGAGCGGGTTAAACCATGCTTCTGTGTCGATTGCAAGTGAGCGTGCAAAAGGAACTTTTCAGCGAATGATTATCGCACCGGTCTCTCCCGTAACTGTTCTAGTGGGAAAGATCGTCTCCTGCTTGGCAATCGTCTATTTATCTGCGACCATCATGCTTGCTAGTGGCATACTTCTTTTTCAGGTTAATCTCTACTGGAATATTCCAGCAATTGTATTGTCAATCTTCTTAGGGGCAATTTCTGCAATAGGGCTTGGACTGATAATTTCCTCTCTTGCAAAAAACGAAGAAGCTGCCAATTCAGTCGCAGTTTTAATCAGCGTGCCACTCCAATTTTTCATTGGCGCCTTCTTCCCCCTCTCTATAATGCCAGAGTCAGCTCAAATTTTTGGGGAGGCTCTTCCGTTCACGAAATTGGTCAATGCCATGCAGAGTATTATGACGAAAAATCTTCCCTTTGAAGCGATAATGCCAGAAATCGTCTACATGTCAATCTCCGGTGTGATTCTATTTGCGTTAGGGGTAGTAGCATATCGGCTATCTCTGAAAAGGCTGTGAGTTCGTATGATTAGAGAGTCTTTGTTTCCTGATTTTTGGTTGTAATTGTCTTCAAAGAGAGCCAATCTCTGTACAGCGAGGGATAGAAGGGAGACTTGTTCACTGTGTTTCTCTTTCAGTTCTCGCCTTGGCAATTACGGATTCAATAAAAGACGTTTTTGCCTCAGTGTATTCTTCACGATCTGAACCGTACTGGGTTGCTAGTCTCTTCTTCAATTTGAAATATTCTTGAGCCACTTCAGGATGGGTCCTAAGATAGTCTCGAAAGAGTAGATGCCGCTTCCAGAAATCGCTTGTCAGTTCAACCATGTGTAGATGATAGTGCTGTTCCTTTGGCGGTTTGCCTTTGTGGAAATAGCGTCTTTCCGGCATTAAATCTTCATGCTCGGGAACATATTCATAGCCGATGCTTTCTAAAGGCCTAATACACTTCTTAGCGTCACTGAGATGATTAACAGCAACTATTATGTCAATAACTGGTTTTGCTCCTAATTTAGGAACAGCAGTACTTCCTATATGCTCGATTCTCACAACAATGTGTCCTATAGCATCTAGAATCAGACATCTCTCCTTCTCATACAATAATGGCCATTGAGGATCGTAGTCTATGATCTTAACACGTCGGCTCATTTCGCTAAACTCTGAACAGAAAAAGGCAATAAAAGTTTCTAAGTTTCTTTTTCGGGACTGATCATAAATTAGAAAATCCTAGGATTTTTATTTAGTTAGAAATTATAAATTAGAAACCTTAACCATTCACTTTGCGCTCTCAATGATTCCGGCTGATTCCTAAAGAAGAAAGCCAAATCAGACGCAAATGTTTCTCAAGCGATTTGTGCATGCAAACGCTGGCTATTTTAGTCAGCTATGTCTACCATCTTAGTGGCTTCGGTGATTTGAAGTGAAGGATGAACACTACCGATATGGAATATGCGGCGTTTACTGCGGTCAATGCCCTAGCGGAAATGGTAGAGTGAAAATGATTGCGGGGGAATTGAAAAGACTCGTCGACACAGTTCGCTATGATTGGGTTGGGCACGTAGTAAAATCGTTCAAATTTGAAGAGTTCAGAAAAGGCTTAGAGTGGTTTGCTAATGCACAATGCGCTATGTGTCTGAATGGGGGAGGTGCACCTTGCGAAAATAGGAAATGCGCCGAAGAAAAGAATCTTAGAAGCTGTCTTCTTTGCGACGATTACCTTACTTGTAAGCATACGGAATATCATAGAGATTGGTATCCCTTCGTTGTTGAAAACTACAACCGCGTAAGAGAAGTAGGGTTTGAAAAGTATCTTGAAGAGGAAGAGGAAAGAAGCAAGGCAGGCGTCGACTTGATGGGGCATCTAGAAAGAAGATGCTGTAAGGTCGTCAAGCTTGAAGAATAGCAATTGTGCACACAATATCTTTAGCGGGTGGTCAGCGCAAGGTCAATGACGTGTGCATGAGTAGTGACCATATGCTAAGGTTTAGTCTCTTGCTTGCTTATCCCCTCTCCTCTCCCTTTCTTGTTGTTGCATTCATGCAAACTTTGACAAAAAGACGCGCGCGCGCGCAACTGTGCGCTTTTGTGCTCTTTTTTCAGTTTTCTTGGAAAAGCGCATACTTCTGAACTAATGGAAAGCTATCAAATTGAAATGCGCGCATTGTCATTTGATAGGATTCCACCATTCCAGAATGGAGCTATGATCCTGTCAAAAAAAGATATGTTTTTCGTGTGTCTAAGTATGGGCAGTAGCGAAAGTAGCCCAAAGTCTTCCAATTTGACAGCCCGTCAGAAGCGCATGTTGGAAGGATATATTCCAAATACTTATTCACCCTTCATAACTCTTTTCTAGTTTCTTGATACCCTTTGGAAGCTTAGGTTGAATGAAAATGTTTGCAAAATCTCTTTTGTGGAAAAAGACGCACACGATGATATTTACGGCAACCCTTATTTGCATAATGATTTCAGCAGCTCTATCTGTAACATCTGTCAGGGCAAGTCCAATAACAGTCGTAGCTTCACCGTCCAGTGGATCAGCTGGAACAATTGTTTCGGTGTCTGGTAATGATGCTACTGCATATGGAGAAGTGAGAGTCTACTTGGATTATTCCATCGGTTTTTTCATGGCAACAACGATTGCGAACTCGACTGGAGGGTATTCCACTAACGTCACTGTGCCAGCTTTTCCTTCCGGGCCCTGCTCCATACTTGTACTCGACGTAACGACAGACGATACTGCTTTCGTTCCATTCATTATCCAGACCAAGATAGCGGTTACCCCTGACGAAGGATCATGCAACGACGAAGTAACTGTGGCAGGTTACGGCTTCGACAGTGTTAGCCTCATAACGCTAACATTCAACGGAACTAATGTGACACCATGGCCACAACCTCAAACAGACGAGTTTGGCTCCTTTAAAGCTAAATTTTACGTTCCCAAAGTTCCAAATGGAACATACGATGTCAACGCAAGCGATGGAACAAACTATGCTCTGGTCTCATTTAAAGTGATTCCGAAGATCACATTGAGCCCAACAAGTGGGCCATCAGCTACAGCAGTTTTCATTAGCGGTACCGGATTTGCACCGAGCGCCGTAGTGTCAATAGAGTTTAGCCACATCAACGTAACTATGTATCCACCTTTTCTAACTGACTTGGACGGTTCATTTATGCAGCTTTTCTTTGTTCCCGAAGTATCCGACGGAGTATACACAGTCAACGCTACTGATGACACTGGAAATTCAGCCGTTGTCCAGTTCTTGGTGCCATCTCCAATACTAACCCTGGAGCCAGACACAGTTACTGGATCCTCAATAGTCATTGCAAAGGGTTCAGGTTTCCCTCCAAACCAACCAGTACTTCTGTATCTAGAAGACAACATGATGGTCGGTCTAGTGGATCTGATGATTGGAAGCAAGGCGTTGTTTGCAGACGAGTATGGAATATACGAGTATTCCTTTGTCGTTCCAGTTGCTAAACCAGGAGTCTACCAAGTCATAGCCTACAGCATAGATAGCTTTGGATTTGTCAAAGGTGAAGAATTGGCATCAGCCCCTATAACAATAGTTGCAGACGCCTTATTGCTAGAAATAAAAGACAAGATAGCTACAATCATAATACCGGACCTTGGAATAATAAAGGAAAACCTAACTGCGATTGATGCAAAGTTAGTCAGCATCGACGGAACCATAGTAACAATCA
>JAGLZW010000024.1 GCA_023131225.1 Candidatus Bathyarchaeota archaeon
GCTTCAACCATAAAGACAGCTATGATGAAGTTAGACTGGTAAGCTAAGCGCACGCATTTGGCTATGTACTCCGCCTTGGCGACATACATCTACATTTTTTATATGTACGCTTGGACGTATTGTATGCGCGCCAAAGGGTATCTAGAATCTAGAAAAGAATTATGAAGGGTGAATAAGTATTTGGAATATGTCGTTCCAACGGGCGCGCGCAAGAGGAGACAAAGTAAGATTAGCGCTTTTCATCTTTGCAACCACCGAATTTTTCTTCTTGAGAAACACGATAGGATGCTTTTCTGCATCAACAATCCTAAATTCCGCATTATTATGAAAACAAAGTCTATAAGACATTGTAACAGTTTCTAGTCATGGTTGGGAAAAGGGATTACAGTTCCCCTAATGGGAAGGGAGAAAGGAGATGCTTGTAAAACTAGTTCCCTCCCCAACCAATCATATAGATGTATTTTCTAGAACTAACTTCTATTTAAGTTCTTACGCGTGCGCACAAATGTTATCAGCCATGTATGACACGTATCATCAAGTGTGAGAATGAACAATAAGATTCGATGTACGTTCTTGTTGTTGGTCTTGCTATGCCTCTTTATAGGCCTTTGGTTTGTCTTAGTTCCTCTACTCGTATACTATGTTGGCCGCGATTTACCCATCCCTGTTGGCATCTTTTTCTTAATCGATATGACAGTTCCAATAATAATCTTTGTACTATATGTAGGAAATAGACGAAAGTAATCCCGCACGCATAGATTTAGTTTGAGACAAGCAGTGTTAAGTGACCATAAATACCATAATAAGTAGGAGTATAACAAACAAGGAAGAATCCCCACGCAGAGTGGAGACATTCCCCGCAACTCCCTTAATAATAGAGTCAGATGAAAATACTTTGGGAAAATTCAAAGAATTTCGGCACAAAAATAGAGTGGAAGGTTATGCCTTTAGGAACTTTAAGGCAGCGTTAGTGAAACTTGGTCTAAGACTACGGCGAGGAAAACTAAACTCGTTAAAACCTGCGATAATGCTAGTTGTCTTAAAACAAAAGAAAGGTGACGTTACAAAATGATGCAGAAACCCGCCCCTTTAAATGTTGAGAAAAAAAGGATGGCTTATGTAAGCACTTATCCGCCGCGAGAATGTGGTATAGCAAACTTCACGAAAGATTTAATCAATGCTATAGATCAGCTTCAGGAGTATAGATCATCAGTGGTGATCACAATAAATGAGAAGGGCGCAATTTACAACTACGAAAAGAGAGTTAAGTTTCAAATTGAACGAGACTCTATTGAAAATTACGTCCAAGCCGCTCGTTACGTCAATCTATCCAAAATTGATTTAGTAAATCTCCAACATGAATTCGGTCTTTTTGGAGGCGAGTGGGGAGAATACATTAATTCATTTTTAGAGAATCTTCAAAAGCCAATAGTAACTACACTCCACACTATCCTACCAAACTTTGGATCGACTGCTCGAACAGTTTTGGAAAGCATTGCGCACTATAGTACGTCAATCATCGTCATGACGAGAACAGCTCTGCAACTATTAAGAAATTGCAATATTAAACCCAAAAAAATCAACGTTATCCCGCATGGTTGTCCTGATGTTCCATTTGTTACTAGCGAAAAGTCTAAAATTTCACTTGGTCTAAGAGGTAAGATAGTTTTGTCTACTTTTGGATTGATAAACAGAGGGAAAGGTATTCAATATGCTATTCGAGCGCTCTCTTCCCTCGTTAAGAAAGAACCAAAGATTCTTTACCTCGTAATTGGAGAGACTCATCCGGAAGTGAGGAGAATTGAGGGCGAGCGTTATCGGAAGAGGCTGATGAGGTTGGTTGATGAACTCAAATTGGGGAAGCATGTGCGATTCTACAATCGTTTTCTCTCTAAACGGGAACTAATTAGGTATCTCCAAGCAACAGACATCTACCTCACTCCGTACATCGATCGCAATCAGATCAGCAGTGGAACGCTTGCCTATGCTTTAGGAACTGGTAAGGCTATTATATCAACTCCATACCTTCACGCTGAAGAAGCTTTGGCAGATGGACGAGGATTAATATGTAAGTTTAGAAACCCTGCTTCAATCGCTGAATGCATAAATAGACTTCTAGAAGATCCGGAACTAAGGCTTAGCTTGAAGAGAAAAACGTATGCTTATAGTAGAAACTTTATTTGGCCAAAGGTTGCAGAAAAACATGCCAAGTTGTTCAATCGTTTTCTTAAAGACTAATGGGTGATGAATATTAAGCCACCTATCAAACTAGATAGTCTTAAAGCACTGACAGATGATACGGGTATTCTTCAGCATACTAAATATTCGATTCCCAACAGAAAGGAAGGCTATACTACAGATGATAATGCGCGTGCACTAATCGCGTGCATAAAATTCCTTCAGTTTCATAATGATTCTGATGTAAGTAAGCTAGCTACTACATATTTGAGTTTCTTATTTCATATGCAAAGACCTGACGGAAAATTTCACAATCTATTAAGCTATAGTCGTCATTTCCTTGATGATGTGGGGTCAGAAGACTGCATGGGACGATCGCTATGGGCCTGCGGATATACTATTTTGACTAACCTTCCGAAAGGTATTGAAACTATATCGAAGGAGATTTTTGACAAAGGCCTTCGACACACATCCAACTTTAAGAGTCTTAGAGCTAAAGCCTTCACAATTCTGGGTCTCTGCTACTATTATAAGGCTTTTCCGCATGACCCCAATCTTTCCAAAAACATTGTGTCATTGACGGAGCAATTGTTTGACAGTTATCAGCAAGTATCTTCTTCTGATTGGTGTTGGTTTGAACCTTATCTTACATATGTTAATGCGCGTTTATCGCAAGCTCTTTTTTTGGCCTACGGCATTATTGGAGATGAAAGATACCTCCAGATAGCGATGAAATCCTTTGACTTTCTTGTTAAAGTTCAGGTAATTGATGAGAAAATCATTCCAATCGGAAACAAAGGATGGTACAAGAAGGGTGGCAAAAGAGCCCTATATGACCAACAACCAATCGAAGCATCATGCATGGTAGAAGCGGCACTAGCCGCCTTTCGCGTGACTGGAGATGAGAAATATCAACGAATAGCCCATATCGCTTTCGGTTGGTTTTTAGGGAAGAACTCTCAGGACGTGATGGTTTACAATCCGAAAACAGGTGGTTGTTATGACGGAATAACGCCCGAAGGAGTGAATCTAAACCAAGGTGCTGAAGCTATGCTGTCTTATCTTCTAGCTCGCTTGGAACTTAATGCATCGAAATGATTATCGTGCATAAGAATAATGATACTTCATTAAACGTTTTGCAGCTAAAATTCAAGAGGGTATTTGTTCGGCAAAACATCGATTCAAGAAAATATGGATTTTCCATTCATAAAGTAAAAGAAATATGTGAGAATTATATTATGGTTTGAGGGATGTGGATAGGATGTTGAAGGTTCGAGACATGATGGTTAAAAATGTGGTAACGGCAAAAGAAAACATCACTGTAGAAATGACCATTGAAATGCTCTATAAAAAACATGTTGGATCCATAGTGGTGACTGATGACGAAGGAAAGTGTGTAGGGATATTTACAGAGCGGGATGCTATCAGAATTATAGCCCAAAAAACCCCTTTAAACACGCCTTTAAAGAAGGTCATGACGAAAAATGTTATGACTATTTGGGAAGGTGCTACGTTCGAAGAGGCAAGGAGAGCCATAACGACGTATGGAATAAGACATCTACCAGTAATAGACCAGAAAGAAAAATTAGTGGGAATATTGGCAATTAGAAGCTTCCTAGATGAACTTTTTGGAATATCGCCTCTAAAATCGAGTTAGGAAAAAAGAGTCATGAAGCGTTTTCAAGGCAATCCGATTCTCGAACCAGTGGCGGCGCATGCTTGGGAATCTTACAGAGTATTTAACGCTGCAGCTTTTTATTTAGATAAACGAGTTCACATTCTATATCGTGCCATGGGCAATGACGGTGTTTCTCGTATTGGTTATGCCGTTTCAACAGATGGTTATCATATCGAGAAACGTTCACCGTCTCCTGTTTTTGAACCAACAAACATTACAGAAAAAGATGGCTGTGAGGATCCTCGAATAACTCTTCTCGATGAAAGATACGTTATGACCTACACAGCGCTATATAAATATAATCAGCAATATGTGCATCAGATCTCTATAACTTCAATCAACATTGAGGATTTTCTCAATAAGAAATGGAAATGGGGGGATAGACGGCTACCTTTTCCAGGCATTCTTAATAAAGATGCCGTGATTTTTCCTAGGAGAATTAATGGGCAATATGTTCTGTTTCATCGCATCGAACCGAATATTTGTGTAGCCTATTCCGTTGATCTCCATCGGTGGTGTGATATAAAGGCTGTAATCAAGCCTAGACCGAAAACTTGGGATTGTTGTAAAGTTGGTGCAGCTGGTCCACCAATAGAGCTTAACGAAGGTTGGCTCTTTATTTATCACGGAGTGAATTTTAACAAGGTGTATTCTCTTGGCGCTACACTACTTGACAAGGACAACCCGGAAATAGTTCTTTATCGTTCCGAAAAGGCAATATTGACTCCTGTCGAAGACTATGAACGTTTCGGTAAAGTGCCCAACGTTGTCTTTAGCTGTGGAAATGTTATGATAGACAATCAACTTCTCATCTACTATGGGGGTGCCGATGATGTCCTGTGCGTTGCCACCTATGACCTTAGTGAGTTACTGCCCAAAAAATAATGTGCATGCACGCATTTCTGACGGTCTGCCAAATTGGAAGAGTTAGGCTACTTTCACTACTGTCCATACTTAGATACATGAAAATCCTATCTCTTTTTGACAGGATTGGGGCTCCATTCTGGGATGATGGAATCCTATCAAATGGTAATGCCTGCACACCAACCTAATAGACTCTATTACCCGCAAACTTCCTCTCTTCTGAATGCCAGCACAACGCACGAGTGTCACCAACTAAATGCTTATGAATATACAGCGATACTCACGTTGATAGTTCTGCAAGGTGTATGATTAAATGGATGCAAATACAAAAACCATTATTGTTTCAAGGTTTGATTTGTCCAACGGAGAGGTTCAGCAGCGAGAGGATACTGTGGCCATAGAGGATTCATTACATATATTTCTTGGAACTGTTCATTTAGTATCTATTCTTTGTTCACCAACTTTTTTGAAAGAGTTGGTTGTGGGTCACTTACTGAGTGAAGGGGTAGTTCAGTCGGTTGATCACATCGTTGATATTCGTTTTGATGGAGAGCATCGATGTAGTGTAACGTTGCAGAAGACAGGCGTTGAGACTCATAACATCATTTCTCAGTCTTTTTCTAGGCTGATCATCTCAGCATGTGGAACTATGAGCTACAATTCGCTCTCAGAACTTCTTAATAAGATTGAATTGAAACGTTTGTCCTCTTGGCAGATCAATGCGAGTATAGTCAAGGAATGTGTTTGTAAGTTGAATAAGTTGGCTAATACTTTTAGGAAGACAGGGGGAGTACATGCCGCGGCATTGTTTAAGCCTAATGGGGAGCTGATTGTGTTAGCTGAGGATGTTGGACGCCATAATGCAGTCGATAAGGTTATTGGTGCAGGGTCGTTGAGTGGTGAGAACTTGGAAAATTGCTTCTTAGCTTTGAGTGGTCGTATGACAGGAGATATTGTTTTGAAAGCTGCACGTGTGGGAATACCAATAGTGTCTTCTTTGGCTGCAGCAATTGATTCGGGGGTTAAACTAGCTGAGAAAACTGGCGTGACCATAGTGGGATTTGTGCGAGGGAAACGAATGAATGTTTATACTCATCCAGAGCGGATTAAAATCTGACTTTGCCAGTTGACTTTCCATAGAGTCAGCGAGTGTGAGAGCCCTCAAGCAAAGCTTTAGCCAGTTCTGTTGGCAGAGGAGTCTTCTTATGAGTCTTCTCACCGTAAGCAACTATCACTGCTTCGACCTTATAGACCAATATCCGGGCCTTCAGCTTCTCTCTCCTCTTATAGAATGTATGGACTAAGGTGAGCGCCGTAGTGCCCACCTTCTTGACTTCGGCCCTCACATCTGCAAAGTCTCTTGGTGAAAATTGAGAAAAATACTCGAAGCAGACATTCCTTGGAAAGGAAATTCGGTATTTGTCATAGAAGTGCATCTGAGAAAAACCCAAACTCTTCAGCAAACCTGTTTCCCTTAATTCACAATAGCGGCAATACACCCACCAATTTAGCCTCTTGAAAGCGTCAGCACCTTCTGGAAACACTATAATGTTTTTTTCCTCGTATGACATGACTATCTAAAGAAAAGATGACTCAGATATGGATTAAGAATATATGCATTAATATCTTCAATGCATGCATGGTGAGTGGGTAATTGCAGAACCTTAATTATTCGTTGGAAGAGAGGATTCGTAACCTGAAAAAAGAAAGGAATGCGGTTATCCTAGTCCACAACTACCAGCCACAAGAAGTGCAGGAAATCGCAGATCATCTTGGGGACTCTTTAGAGCTGAGTCAGAAGGCTGCTCGTAGCGATGCCGAGTTGATTCTGTTTTGTGGAGTACATTTCATGGCTGAAACTGCATCAATACTGTGCCCAGCCAAAACAGTATTAACCCCAGATGTCAACGCGCGGTGCCCAATGGCAAACATGATCACAGCTGAAAGATTAAAAGCTCTCAAGGAAAAGCACCCAAACGCTACAGTAGTCTGTTATGTTAACACAACAGCAGAAGTTAAAGCAGAAAGCGATATCTGCTGCACCTCCTCTAATGCAGAGAGAATTGTACAATCTATAGAAGGATCTGAAGTCATCTTTGTACCTGACAAGTATCTTGCTAATTATGTATCAACCAAAACCAAAAAGAAGATCATCCCATGGAACGGGTTTTGTCCCACTCACATCAAGATCCTACCAAAGCACATTACGACACAAAGAGGGTTACACACAGAAGCAGAGGTTATGGTCCATCCGGAATGCACACCGCCAGTAATTGCGCTGGCAGATAAAGTACTCTCGACTGGTGGAATGTGCAAATATGCCAGGCAATCAAAAACCCGAGAAATAATTGTAGGCACTGAAATCGGAATCTTACACAGGTTACGAAAGGAAAATCCCACTAAGAAGTTCTATGCAGCCTCAGAGCTCGCTGTGTGCCCAAATATGAAATCAATCACTCTTGAAAAAATATTGTGGTCACTAGAGGATATGAAACACGAAGTTAAAGTTCCTGAGAACATCCGCATTAAAGCCAAGCAAGCAGTAACCAGAATGTTAGAGGTATCATAAAGGCGTCTTATGTGTTGTACATGCATTTATAGGAATTTAAGTGATTTTTACTTCACATGTGAAGAAAAAAATCACACAAGGTGAGACTGTTTGGGATGACTATCGAAAGAAAACGTGTGTGTGCACGCATTGTGAGTTGATTATCAATATGGTTATAAAATAGAAGACATAAGGCTATTTCACTTGAGGAGGAGATGATGTGAAGAGGAATCCTGTTATTCAAGCCATGCTTGATCACAAATCAATTCGAAAATATACCGATGAAATGCCTTCTGACAAAGTGGTAGAAACGATTGTCAGGGCAGGTCAACAGGCACCTTTCGCTTCTCAGTACTACAGCGTGCTATTGTCTCGAAATCCAAAGCGTAACCCCTACAAGGCGCCGCTCCTATTTACGATATGTGTTGATTCGCATAAATTTGAACTCATTATGGCTGAAAGGAATTGGAAGTTGACCACCAACGATCTTGCACTAATGCTATTTGGAATTCAAGATGCAGCTCTAATGGCAGAAAACATGGTGATTGCAGGGAGAAGTCTTGGGCTTGGAAGTTGCTTCCTTGGACATGCACCATACGTAGCTGACAAAATCGCAGAAAAATATGACCTGCCCCAGAGAGTGTTTCCTCTAGTACAACTAGTGATGGGCTATCCATCGGAAGACCCGCCATCACGACCCCGGTATCCTATCGAATTCACTCTTTTTGAGGATAAATATCCTAGGCTAGATCAAGACACGGTTCTAAGAGCCATGCAACAAATGGATGAAGGATATCTCGCTCAAAACTACTACCTAAAACTAAATGCAAAGATACGCTTAGACAACCGCAAAGAAACATTCACCTACGAAAACTACAGTTGGACAGAGCACATCTGCAGGAAGTGGGGTCAATGGCATCCAGACCCAAAGGCTCTTCTTGAGCAATTCGAAAAACGTGGATTCTATATTACCAGAAAAAGACCACAAAATTCTTCTGCAAGCGCTAAATAACGTCAAGTGCTTAGATTACCTATACTCAGACGCAGACACACACGTAAAAGTCCAAGCGCCCCACTCGATAGATTCTTCCAGAATCAACAATCTACACAAGTCAGTTTTTTGTACATTGAGGAATGTACAACCAACCTGCAAGGAGACATACGCGAAAACGAGGAGACGTATTAAGCTTGCGAGGTTTGTAAGCTCTCGTATAAGGAAAGGTCTTGAGCAGAAAAATGCTGAGTTCTGTGCAAAGTATAATGCTTGTTCTCTAGAGATTACAAGTCACGCTGTTATCTTGATGGAAAGATAAAATTTGTAGTCATTGGTGTGCGGGTCCATCTTTTTTGAGGCCGTTCTAGTTTTTTATTTCCTTGTCTCGGTGTGTTCTATTTGGCTATACATTCAGCGGTGCTTTCAGCTGCATGTGACGGGTTACTTTCGACTATTTTTAACTTGCCGTATCTTCCGATTCTTAGCTGCTTTTCACCTCGAAACACGGTGACCCTTGCGTTATCAATTTGAACTTTATCGTTGATGGAAATACTTTGGATTCGTTCGTTCCATAAAGGCACTTTGATCGTGCTGTTTCTGTCGGAAAGGGTCGCGTTTGCAAAAAGGACATACTCGTTGAGTCTAGTTAGGACCAGTTTTGGGCTTGAGATTTCGGTGACTCGCGCTCTTAGGCTAACTCCTTTCATTCCAGCTTTTAAATCCTTAATGTGTACATGGCCAGTTCTAGGTACTTTTCTATTTTTCATTGCCATGATCCAGTGATCTCTCTCACGCAAAAAGTCAAATCGGTCTAATGGATTAGGTTCTCTAAGGATTTCTTCCGGTATCGGAAACTGTGCGACCACAATGTGATCTTTAGTAATGAGAAAGACGCATCGGCCGTTTTTCCTTACGCGGGATTGAATGGTTAGCCCTCGGCATATGGCTTTTCCGTTCTTCCACGCGTGCACAAATGCGTTGAAAAACTCGGTAGCGTCAATTTGGTGTTTCACGGAGAGTCTTACAAGATATTCAAGGGTCATAGCGTTAGATCGAGGGTAATGGCGACCCTTAGGACGTCCTCTTGCACCCCACATTCTATTTCTCACCTCAGATTCACCTTTGAATAGTAAGGTAACCTTTCTTTCTTAACCATTCAGCCTGATTTCTTCTGTATCTCCAGAAGATGTCGCCTCGGTTGTCAAACTGAAAGTCCCAAGGGGAAACCAAGACGATGTCACCTTGTCTAATCCAGAATCGTCTCTTCATCTTACCTCGGATTCTGCAAAGTCTTGTGTGACCGTCTTGGCACTTTACTCTAATTCGGTCGTTACCTAGCATTTGAATGGCTATGCCTAACACGTCACTTGTGGCTGGGAGAACCATATTTCCGAAATTCTCTTCGCTGATGATTTTTCTTTTTCCCATTCTAGTGTTCACTACAATTGGGTGGGTGTTTCTGATTCTTTTATCGCAGTTTTGGTTAGAGCTTTTATGCTATTGAATTGTGAAAGTTCTCCATAACCGACAAGTGTTATTGCTGTTCCCTCGAGTCCCATCCTTGCCGTTCGTCCGATTCGGTGAAAATAAACCAGCGCATCCACTGGAACGTCGTAGTTTATTATGTGTGTTATTCCATGGATATCTAAGCCTCTTGCAGCAATATCAGTTGCAATAAGCAATTTCAGCTTGCCTTTTCTGAATAGATTAATGACGAATTCTCTCTGCGATTGAGTGAAACCAGCGTGTAGAGGTTTCGCGTCATATCCCCGCTCCGTCAGTCTATCTGACAGCATAGTTGTGAAATTACGCGTTCTGCAGAATATTATGGCTCGTTCTATGTGGTTTGTGTCTAAAATATCCAGTAAGATTCTAAACTTGTTCGCAGGGTTTACAACCATGTAATACTGGTCTATCTGTGTAAGGGCTATCTCGTCTTTGCTTACTAGTATCTTTTCAGGGTTCTTCATGTATCTGTTGCACAATCTCATTACTGACTGGTCTATTGTTGCCGAAAAGAGACTTGTTTGCCTCTGAGCTGGCGCTTTCGAGAGTATATATTCCACGTCATCTATGAATCCCATATCAAGCATTCTATCAGCTTCGTCGAGAACGACAATTTTTACTGATGCCAGATTTAATGTTCCTCGTTTCAGATGGTCGATTACGCGACCTGGCGTACCCACAACAATGTGGACACCTTTTTCCAATGCTGATATTTGCCTTTGAATAGATGCTCCTCCATAGATGGGTAAGACTTTAAATGCTGCATACTTACCAAATCGGCCTACATGCTCAGCAACCTGTACTGCGAGTTCACG
>JAGLZW010000025.1 GCA_023131225.1 Candidatus Bathyarchaeota archaeon
CATTGGAATTCCAAAAGCAGCAGTCTTGCCCGTTCCGGTCTGAGCCTGCCCAATGACATCTTTGCCTTTTAACAACGGGATTATCGCTTGGGCCTGAATCGGAAAAAGATTATCGAATTCAAGCTCTTCAATCCCCTTCATCACTTCTGAACTCAACGGTAAATCCTTAAAGTATTCCACTTGCATACGTTTCGTTATTCCTATCACAGATATTTTTCATGAGTCTTAAAAGCTTTCAAAAGCTTCTTAAATTAAGCATGAGTTAATGTGACAACTCCATTAAACCCCATCACTCTATAAAAGAGTTTGCCAAGGCCGCGGGAATTCCCGCGTATACATTGAGACATTTTAGGTCATGGACTTGTGGCGCCGCCGGTAGCATGCACGTGCATTTCTCTTTTCGAAGAGTCGAAGAGTTGAGCGAGTACTTTAGGTCATGATTATCTTAGGGCGATCTAAAGAGACTTCATGAACTGGATACTCACATCTTCATGCATGCTGTTTTTTCTTCGAGAAACCCTTGAGCAGCCTCAAAAGATCAGGCTTGGAGAGATGCTTGGAGCTTCCAAGAACTCTTTAGGCGCAATAGTAGAAGCTTGGAGAGAAATGCCAAAGACCCTTAAGTTCGTAACAGTGGCGTTTCTGGTGAGCGCTTTTGAAGAACCTATGTTTCGAATGTTCACAGCCCTCTACGTATTTGACGTAATTGGAGTAGGTGAGATGCAATGGGGCATCGTAAACACTGCTTCAATTGCAGCAACACTCGTTCTAGGTTTCCCTCTCGGCAAAGTTGTTGACAAGATTGGACGGAAGAAATCCATACTCCTCGCCTACACTCTCTTCATCCCATCAACCATACTCTTCATATCTGTAAGGAATTTCCCTCTGCTACTCACTGTAAATCTACTGTTCGCCATGGGAGGATGCTTAATAATGCCAGCTTACAACGCGTTGCTAGCCGACCTGATTCCTAAAGAGAAGAGAGGCAGAATTATGGGAACAATCGTAACCTTGAACATCCTGGCAACAGTTCCCGCATCGGCTCTAGGCGGGATCCTCTACGGCGTAGCCCCCCACATATCCCTTCATCTTAGCCATGATCCTAGGGGCTACTGTAAGCCTGCTAATACTATTCACAGTTAAGGAGCCCAAGACGAAGGAAGAGTAAATATCGCAGCGCAGGAAGTAACTCCCGTGACTCTTGGAACTTTCACAGAGTAATTGCTCTCTCAACATGGATCTGCGATGCTTCGAAACTGATGGGCGGGAGGGATTTGAACCCTCTCCACAGTGGAGACATCCCCGCAAACTCCCCTTTTTTATGCGGCGTCCATTTAGTTTTTTGGCTTTTTCTGATGCTTTATAACTCAACAAGTAGATGGCTATTGATATTGTGAACGTGCCAAATATGAAGCCTTACACGCCAGAGGATGAACAGCTGTTATACATACTGCTCGTAGGGAAGAAAGTAAACATGTGATATCGTGCATGTACACTAAACTATCTTTGAGATGGTTTACTTTTCTCAGGCTCACCGGCTATAACCTCCTCTTCTATGAGCTCAACAATGAGCGTTGGCCCCTCCTTTGCCAAAATTTTTACCCTACGATTAGGCTTTATGATCGTGTCTGAACGTGCCCTCCAATACTCACCACGAAACCGAATAAACCCCACTTTCTCCGGGCCAATCTCATCTAACGTTCGACCAATTCCACCAATAAGTTCAAGCACAGTAAGCCGCTTTTTCTTCGCCTTAACTATCTTATAAAGAACCAACGCTGAGAAACCTGTCAAAATTCCTACAAAAGCTATCACCACAACCATGAAAAACTGGTACCATTCTGGAGAAATCAGCCATCGTGTAGGATCAAATCGAAGCAAAAGCAACGTTCCTACGGATAAACAAAATATTCCAGCTGGACCAAAAAACTGGAGTCCTAGTTCTCTCATCTCCACGAATACTAAAACTCCGCCCAAAGTAATGAGTACAATAGGTAAGAGATCAACATAGAACCCCAGCCCAATTAAACCCAAGATTAAAAGGACGCCTCCTATGATTTCTCCTTCATATCCAGCGGTGAAGAAGCCAAAAATGACGCCGTAAACCCCAAGAGTGAACAAGAGATACGCGATCATAGGGTCTGAGATGACACGTAAAACCCGCACATATATGCTTGCCCCCAAATAGTGTATCGCCACATTTTTTGTTTGAATCGTCAATTGCCCTTTTTCCGCCACTTCCACGTCAATTCCGTCAACAACATCTAACAGTTCTTCTAGTGTAGTCGCCACTTTTTCTATGACTCCATAGTTTTTCGCATCCTCTGCCCCTATGTTAAGGTTCTCCGTCACGAACTTGGCAACAATCGTTTCATTTCTACCGTGCATTTTTGCTCTTTGCACAATGAACTCCGTTAGCGAATTGATTAACTTTGGATCCTGTATCAACTCTCCAGTTGGGTATGCCCGTGGAGCACAAGATCCTAGAATAGAGAACGGTGCCATTGCCACTACGTGTGATGAAAGGACGATAAAAGTGCCTGCAGACCATGCCGTTGCTCCTTTCGGATGTACAAACGAAATCACGGGGATAGATGACCGTTCAATAAGGTCTATAATATTAAATGTTGCATCTAGCGAGCCTCCATGAGTGTTTAAAAGAAGCACCACGGCCTTAGCATTGATTTTGTAGGCTTCATCCAGCCCCTCCTTAATAAGTTCTGAAGCACCAAAGTTGATCACTCCATCTAATTCTATAACGATCACCGAATCACTGCTGGATCCAAAAGAAGTACAAACACCCAGCCATACAGAAAAAAAGAGGATTATAACAAGTACGCGCGCGACACGTAGGCTCATTTCTTCTTAACCTGTTCCCCTTTTCCCGCGGTTGCGCGGGCTATGGCAACGATGTTCCCAAGTTCGCGCAAGTCAGTGGTCGAAGTAACCACTACCAGATTCTTTTCTCGTGCAATGTCTGTCAGTGTTTGGAGCTCTCGCAACTTTAATGTGATCGGGCTTTTGCTGTAGACTTCTGCGGCAAGCGCCATCTTCTCCGCTGCGATATATTCTCCCTCAGCCACGATGATCCTAGCTCTCTTCTCTCTCTCAGCCTCTGCTTGCTTTGCAATTGCCCTCTGCATTTCCGCCGGAAGTAGGACATCGCTGATGGCTACCGCGCTCACTTTTATACCCCACGGGTCGGTAGTCTCATCTATTTCCTCCTGAATCTGCTTTGTGAACTCTGTCGTTTTTATCAACAGGTCATCAAGCTCCGCGTGACCTAAGACATCCCGTAACACGGTCTTTGCTAACGTTTGAGTGGCATGAACGTAATTCTCTACCTCGCAGATCGCCTTTATGGGATCGATCACTCGATAATACACAAACGAGTCTACATCGCACCGTATGTTATCCTTCGTAATTATTTTTATCATGCGTGCATCGTATGTTATGGTTCTTAAATCCACTACGCGTGTTTTGTCGATTCCTGGTATAATGAAAATCAATCCTGGACCCTTGGCACCGACGAGTCGACCTAAGCGGAAAATAACTGCTCTCTCATATTCTCTCACGATTCTAATCGAAGACGTCAGGATGGATAGGACAATTATCACGAGAACAAACAAGGCAAGGATTTCATATATCAAAGGAATCACTGAAAAACCATTGAAAGATGCCCATTAATAAATGTATATCTCAAGTCCCCCTTCTCCTCCTCAGCACACCCTCCAAAGGAGCCCGTTATATGTACGCACATGTAACCAAAGTGGTTTGCAGAAGAAAAACAATAGGAAGCCAAGAAAATAGTACTAAAGCACAAGAAACCATACAAAATCTTGAAACAGAACTTATGTTGTGAGTGGAGAACAATATATGAGTATGATACTCAGATCTCTAATTCTAGCAACGTTTCTCCTTTTTGGGATACGTCCTAAATGGAGCTCGCGGCTCTAGGCTTGACCATTCTGTTGAATCATCTAATTTTGAAACTGAACGTAATAGTTCAAATGTTATCCAGCGGGAAGCCTTTGGATAAGGGATATATTCCCAAAGGCCGAGGGACCTTGTAAGCCCAGAATGAACTCCACCAAATCTGTGATGCGTTCATCACTGCGATTTGCCAGCAAAGGTCAAGAGTAGGCCATTCATATCCTCTGGACTTGCCTTATCAACTGCCTTGCCATTACGATGCTCTTGCAGAGTACTGTTCAAAACTAACCGCACACTTTGTACACCGCTCCTTGATCAACCATCTCGCTTCAAGAATTTCTTGAATCCTTCTCCATCCATGATTCTCACATCTTTCCGCAATCCCATAATGAGAGTCAGACTATCTTCTAATTCAATTTTTATGATCTATGAAAAAGCCTCTTGTATAACTCTTAGTTTTTTGGATTTGCCTAGATTTTCGGTATTTCATAATCAGTAAGAAACTTGAGCCAGGCTCTTGCCGTTAGTGTGTCTCCAAACAAAGTTTAATAGCTATAGTGGTTATTAAAAAGGAGAAAAGTATATGCCACGAATAGGTGTGATTGGTGTTTTCAAGACAATCATCAAATGTTTAGGGAGGATGTGCTGACGATGGAGATTAAAATTGGAGATAAGATGAAGATTCCAGCGGATGAGAAGTTTCATCCAGAGAGGGGGCACTTCGGCAAATGTGTGTGGATAAGTGAGGATGGAAAAACTGCAGCGCTAATGTGTGAAAGGAGCCACGAAGGCAAAAAAACTGCTTTCATGGTGAAAGTCAATTCTGAGAAATGAGCTTCTGAAAAGCTCGCGAGCCTTCAATCATCTATAGACGTTGCAAATTGCACCCCGCCCATTCGCTTTATTCTCGTACGTACAATTTCATAAAGATCTCCCACAATATGTGCTTCAATTATCACTACTAATGCCTGCATGCTAAATCGTACGCACCATACAACATGAGTGGTTCTTTTACATATTTGATCTTGCGTAGCGTCCGCAACACTTCTACCTCCCTTCTTGGCTCCGCAAACCTTGAGACAAACAGACCGCTTCTATTGAGAACATCAAAGTAATTTGTCAGTGTTCTGTGAAAGCTGATTGTTCTAAATAGCGTCTAAAGTCTTTCCTAATTCCATCGGATCGGATACTCAGTTTCCTTAAAATATGTATCTGTTGCATCTGCTCTCTCCTATTGACTATTTTTTTTAAAATAGGGATGAGGAATCGAAAACACAAATCGACCAGCAGACCTTAAAACCCTAGATGCTTCTGATACTGCCTTTCCGTAGTTTTTAATATCTCAAAGAGGAAGTAGTGGAGGGACTTTTTAGTTAAGAGGGGTAATGGAGATTGAAGAGAAAAGACATGATGAAGTCATGATGATGCTTCGTACGATCCAGTTTTAACAGATGACAGCAGCTTGGAATTATTGAGCAGATAGAAAAATTAGGACTGCTGGAATAAGGAAATATTGTTCTAACATTGTTTTTAGATTAATAGTTGGATGCAGTCTGCTATGAAATGAGCGATTATGGCTCCTAATATGGCGAGTAGAGCATATTTTAGTCCTTCTTTGTAGGGCTTTTCATGGCTTATTTTGCCTACGTAGCTTCCTAGAATGAATGCCATTATGGTTCCGATTACGAATGTAAGTATTGTAGCTTGGTTTATGGGAAGAACTATGAATGGGGATAATAGAATTAGCACAGCGGCGATTGTTGATGTGAATGCAAAGAGGGTGTTTGCGAGGATCTCCTTCTTGGAATGTATTCTTGTTGTTGCTCCGAGGTCTGTCGTTTCGTGGATTTGCAATGCTCTTTCCGCTGATTGAGACATGAAGAACCCGATGGAATTTCCAAATGCGTTGGCAAAGCCACCGATTATTCCAGTAATTATCACAAACCGAGTGGAGGCAGTAACCTCAACAACCCCTATTATCAGACCTAAACACATAATCAAACCATCAGCAAGCCCAAAGGCGATTCCTTCTAAACGATAGCTTTCCTTTGATGGTTCTTCAGTCATCTTGCAGCCCCTTGTTCTAAAAGCTAGCCAGATGACCACGATTTATACATTGTGTTGACAAAGAGGCCAATCGGACCACGAATAAGCCGTCACGTAGTTAAATTCTTGGAGAGACATGCGATACGCGGACCTGTCCGCTTGGCTACTCTAGTGCTTGGTGGAACATTTTAAAGTCAGATATTCGAAATTGTCTTGTGGTGTAAGAATTGGTCCTGCCCGCTAAAATCTTCGAGATAAAAGAAGAAGCTAACCCCGAACTAATAGTTGGAAAGCTCAAGGATTTCCGAGAAGAGGAACTTTACGAAACAGAGAAGGGCGAAACCGTAAACCTAGTAACAGAAATTCTAGACTTGAAACTAGAAGAGGGCACGGTCTCAGGTGTTTTCAGCAAAGATTTCGTGCAAAGACGTTTCTACAAACGGAAGTTGATCGAGACCCCCATCACGGAAGAGTCCTCTTTTTGGATTAAATCATTCAATGGAAGAGTTTTCATCATCGTATCAGCGCCTTCTGTGGCCCGCGGAGTGAAAAAACTATTAACAAACTACGTTGCGAACAAGCTTAGCAAAGTCCTTTTTATCACGCCGCATGCGATTGTCGAGGCAAAAATTTCCCACGCAACTCTGAAGAAGCTTCACGAATCAAACCCACAGGCGACAAGGCTCATATGGTTTGACCAGGTTGACATACCTGGCGTAGAAAAACTTTGTCTGGCAGGATCGGGGCTCACTGATACAAAGCTATATCGTGATTATCTTGAACATGGAAAAATCTGGTATGTCGTCTTTGAAGTCCATAAGCGCGGGATTACAGTCGGGATGACGAGGAATAGTGTAGTGACACTCTTCAGCAAAAGCACTCCTGAAGAATTCGTAGAATACATCCTAGAAGACATTCTAATGCTCATTGAGTAATAGAATAGGTACACATGGCATTATTCTTCAATCATTCTTGGGTGAACCGAATGACGACAATGGGGACACGTCACTTGACCTCTGGGGTAACCTGCCCGCCACTTCTTTTTACAAAAAGGACATTGCAACTTCATCGTCTTGCCAGGAAGAAAGAATTTTTGTCGACTGAAAATAAGCACCGCGATCCCTAAAATCAACGTTGCCACTGCCAAAATTACGAAGTATGCTAGTTTGAATTCGATACTATGAGTCAGAATGAGTTGTTCTTCCCAGAGAAAAGCCCAAAAGGCTGACATGGGATCTGCGTCAGAAAACAGTTTCGGCCATGCTTTCCACGCCACAACAATAAGTGTAGTAAGCCCAATGAAACAAAGCGTTGCACCAAGTACATAGCCCAGCTTATGCCGTCGAACTGTCATCTTCAACTTTGCAAACTCCAAATTTAGGTTGTCTCACAAAAAAGAGTTCTAATTAACTTCTTAAAGTTGTTATGAATCTAAACATCAGGTTACGTTTACGCTTGTGTGCGAGTAGTTATCTAAAGAGAAACCTTTCAAACAACTTCTAGATGTTCTCTTAACGAATTTGAGTGTCACATGCACCTGCGTGTTGAAAACGCAAGTTAACTCTCAAGCTCAAGAAAGCTTCAGATATGGTGTTAACACGCGTTAGAGATGTAATAGGTAGCGTATACTCTGAAAACTCGGCTGAAGATTTTCTAAAGATGTTGGAACCTGCTAAATGACTAGAGTGAAAGTCTGAAGCTTGGAAAAGGTTTATATGAGAATTCAACAGATTCAGCTTTCCATTAGTTGTATAAGGAGAAAGTTGAATGGGAAGATTGCTAAAAAACAAAACGTTGAACTATTGGGTTTGTGGCATAATTTTCAGTATAATCTTCGCAATAATCGGCGCCATAACCAATTTCGCAATGGATACAGCAGAATTTATCGTAGGAGCTGTTCTTGCATTTATTCTCTACATAATTATCATGCCATATATTACTGGGCGTCTGGTGGATTTCGTCTCGGATAGGTGGATGGATTAGCCACGTTAGAAAACGTGCGTGCACAAAGAGAGAAATGAAAATCAACGTACATTGAGAGTAAAGAAAACGCTTTGAGGCTGAGCGTAAAGTTCTTTCTTTTTTCTTGAAGCCTCTAATTAAGGTCTTCTTACAATTATCCTTTAGTTTTTCCCTAAACCTGTTTTGACAAAAAAAGAGTTGGGAGGTTGCGCTATTCGATGCCCCACCGTTTGGTGGCCTTTACTATGATGAAGATTACGAAGGCTACGATGATGAAGGTTATCAGCGCTGCCAAGAATTCTCCTACGACGAAAAGCTGGCCAACATAGTTTGGGTCTATTGGGGTCCCCTGGCTATCCAATTCTGTCGATGGAACTGGTATTTTGAATGTGGCCAAATTTCCAAGGCCGGGTACAGCGAGGCCTATTACGGGCATTACTAAGCCTGTTACAAGTGCTTGGACAAGGGCACCGAGATAAACACCCATGATAAAGGCGACAGCAAGGCCCATGACTTTGTACTTTGAAAGGAAGTCCCTGAATTCATTCCGCATGCCTTCCTTTGGTGGCGGGGGTGGCGCCGGCGTCAACAATTCACGAATCTTTGTAAGCTCCTCCAACATTTTATCTTCTTTCGTCAACCTTTTCCCTCAGTGCTCCCTCATATTCAATTGCTTTTATAAATTGCCCAATTTCAAACATGCCCCGCGCGCATGCCAGCTCGCTAAATGAGTAACAAAGCCTTTGTTTTCTTTCTTTTCCGTTTCTTTTTTGTGGCTTTTTTCTTTTCTACACGTTTCTTGGCTGGTTTTCTTTTCTTTTTTGCCTGTTTGCTTACGCTTGTGGGTGCAGGGATTTTTTGTTTGCCCAAGACGGTTCTGAAGGCTCCATGTTTAGGACATTTGAAAAGCCCTATGTGAAGTTGAACTCTTTCACCTTTTCGGTTTGGGCGTCCCGCCATCTTCCAAGTCTTTCTCGGCTTGGCTATTTCCATTCCACACTTGGGGCATTTAGCCACCCAGCCTTTTCCAGCTATAAAATACATTCGTCCCCTAACGATTTTCATATTAGTCTTTCTTTTCTCCACCAAACGATAAAGGAGGGCAGTAAAATCTGCTATGGCGAAGGTTGACATTTTACTGATTTCAGGGGTACTGAATTCCGTGTGATAGCGTATTCCCTCCATTATTTCTTGGGACGTGAAGGCTCGATCTTTTCGTTGTTCCAAAAAAGAAAGTATTTCCTCTTCTACTTTGCTGTGGAGTTTTCCATTTTCAAACTTTTTCTTATTTATGGGCATAAGGCTCCTCCTTTTAGGTTTTGACGTCTCAAATCTTGTTTTGCATAAACGCGCGTGTGAATATCCCTCTATCTTGATCTTGCTTTAACTCTTGGCTCAAGCATTGTCCAAAGCCATTCTACAAATTCTCTCAAGTTCTTGGTTTGAATATATACGTCGCCTGGACCCCTAATTTCAGTGACTAATCCTTCACCGCCCAGCAAAGTTTCTTTTAATCCTCCGAATTTCTTAACTTTATAGTTGCAAGTATCCCTGAAGGCAACGAGGTGGAAGTTATCAACAATCAAGGTTTGATCCGGCTTCAGTGTATGTTTGTCTATGGCACCGAAAGTGTTTATGAAAAGTGTTCCGTCACCTGTAACTTTTACCATGAATAGTCCTTGTCCGAAGAGCCCTTTTGTGAAGCCTTGCCATTGAACGTCTAAATCTACGTTTTGGGTAGAAGCGATGTAGGCGGCTTTTTGAATTATGTAGCCTTGGTTTGGTTTAACTTCTAAAGTTTCGATGTCGCCCACTGGAGCTGAAACAAAGGCCACTTCCCCCTCATTTTGTTCTGCTCTGTAATCATTTACCCAGAAGGACTGACGTCCAAACAATTTCAAGCCGATGCTTCCTAGAAGGCTTTTCTCACGCTTTCTAGTGTGAACATCAATGTTTGGGTCCATATAGGTCATTGCTCCAGACTCCGCGGTTATAGTTTCGCTGGGCTTCAACTTGACGACAAGCATTGAATACGAAGGCTTATACTTAATTTCATATTCCACTTCTATTCCCACTCCAAATGTTTGTAAGTGAACTTGTTAATAAAATTGCGCGCTCACAAATCTGAACCGCGCTTTCCAACAGCTCTACAGCCAAGCAGCTAGGACCATCAGCGCATGACAGCGCAGAGATATTCTACAACGTTTTGTAGATAAGTTTTAAATTCACCGCAATGAAATCAAATTTGACTCCTGCTTAATGCAGCATAATAGAAATGTTGTGTGACGTTATGGAAAAGGAAAAGATATTACAAACGATAGAACGTGACAAAATAGACTTTATAGATTTGATGTTTTGTGACCTCTATGGTAATTTAAAGAGCGCCACGATTTCGCCCAGGGAGTTAGAGGATTGCCTTGACCATGGAAAATGGTTTGACGGCTCTTCTGTAGAAGGATTTACTAGAATACACGAAAGCGACATGCTATTGGTTCCAGACATATCCACGTACCTTCGTCTTCCTTGGCTGCGTGATGACAGAAACGTGGCAAGGATAATCTGCGACGTTCATGAACCAAGCAAAAACCCATTTGAAGGCGATCCTCGATATATCCTGAAACGAGTTCTGGAAAAGACCAAAAGCAAGGGGCACTCCTACTACGTGGGTCCAGAAATCGAGTTTTTCCTATTTAGATCCAAAGAAAACGCAACTTATCACGATACAGCTGGATATTTTGACTTCTCGCCCCAAGACTTTGCAACTAGTATACGAGCGTTAATGGTTACCACCTTGGAGAAATTAGGCGTAAAAGTTGAAATGTCGCACCATGAATGCGCTCCAAGCCAACATGAAATAGATATACAATACTCTGAAGCCTTGAAGACTGCTGATAACGTGATGATTCTTAAACAAGCCATTAAGACTGTTGCGAGCGACAAAGGTTTACATGCGACTTTCATGCCGAAACCTATCTACGGTGTCAACGGAAGCGGAATGCACACACATCAATCAATCTTCAGCAAAGACGGCCAAAACCTCTTTCATGACAAAGAAGACAAGTACAGTCTATCTTCTCTCGCTTATTACTTCATGGGAGGCCAACTTGAATACATGCGAGAAATCGCAGCCATCTTATGTCCCACGGTAAACAGTTACAAACGGCTTGTACGAGGGTACGAAGCACCCGTTTACATTTGCTGGGGGCAGAGAAATCGCTCAGCGTTGATTAGAGTTCCTAGATTCAGTGCGGGAAGAGAAAAGTCAACGAGGCTTGAACTAAGATGCCCCGACCCAAGCTGCAACCCCTACTTGGCCTTCGCTGTCATGCTAGCTGCTGGTCTCAAAGGCATCGAAGAAAAGATTGAACCACCATCTGCCGTAGAAGAGGACGTATACGGCTTTGACGATCAAAGACTTGCAAAGTTTTACATCAAAACTCTGCCGGCAAATCTCCGCGAAGCTATTGAAGAGCTTGAAAGAAGCAAATTGGCGGAAGAAACATTAGGTGAACACGCGTTCAAAAAATACATTGAGGTCAAGTTAACAGAATGGAATGAATTCCAGAGAAGCGTCACAGACTGGGAGTTTGACAGGTATCGAAACTTGTAAACTAGGCGTGCTTCTCTAACGTTAATTCTATGTCGCCAGACCTTGCTTTGCTATTTTATACGTTTTCGTTACATCTTCAATTTCACCGTTTTCAAAAGCGTACACTTCTTTCAAGTTCTTCTTCCAGTTTCGTTCATACATCTCAGGATCATCTATCCTCTTTTCCGAAGGGTCAACGTGAACCCACTTGCCCTGCTTTTCGTCCCAAACCTCTGTCCACGCGTGATCTGACATGTCAAGGATTAACCTCGCACGGTAACCGTTCGCAAGGCAGATAGCTGTGAACAAGACACTGAATTCTCTGCATTTGCCCTGACCGTACTCAATTATTTCAAAAGGATCGCTATGGCGCACAATGTCGCCCTTGTTGAATTCTACTCTGTCATGAACCCATTTGATCAGTTCGGGCAAAGCCTGCCTTTTCTTAAAGAATTTTTCAAGCCGGCTCAGTAAAGAGGGGTCTGTGAGTCTTTCGCTGATTCTCCGGTACATTTTTATGGCTTCCGGATTCGGCGATGAATTCATGGCATTTTTCTTCCGGTTTCAGATACTTATGGGCGAGGTTCAACGATATGTTTCTTAGGAGGCTTCGAAAATGTCTTATGAAAGAGAAATAAATACTTCAAGTCAGTGTCGTGCGTGCGCGTGCACAAGCTAGTTTCATTGCTGAAAACGTGAATTTCAAATATTTACTTGTGTTTCTTAAGAGATTTATCCGCCGCAATATATCCTTAAAGAGAGACGGTGCTATGACTCGTTCAAAGCTGGAAAGGTATCTTAGCATTCTTGAAGTTTTGGTTTCTCGACCCTTGGAACTTGAGATAATTCTTTATCAGGTCGACGAAGAGTGGGGTATTCTGAAGGAGTATTTGGACTTTCTGATTCTGCATGGACTTGTTGAGAAACTCCCCTTAGACAAGAAAAGAGTCGTTTACACAGTCACTGAGAAAGGACTCGCATTACTGAGAACGCTACAAGGACAGGAATATCTTGACGAACACCAGAACTTATTGCTAGTATACGAAGAATAAGCGCGCGCATAGTATTATTCGAGTATCTGTAGTATAGTCAGGTTAGAATAGCCTATAATGGAGATATCTCCCGAAGACCAAACTATTAGTTGGATTTCGTGAATTCTTGATATACAGAAAGTGATAATCAGAGGGTATTTATAAATATTGTGTTGGCGGGTTCTGTCAAGTCTTCGTCAGATTAGGATACTTGTAAACTTTCGTCTGATAGTAACATTTTGGAATTTAGTGAACTTATATCGTTGTCTGCGAAGAAAACTTTTCTCGCTTTGAAAGTGGATATTTATCGATAAGTTCGTCTATTTCTTTCATTATCTCAATCGTTCTAGAAATGGCAACGATAATTTTTTGATACAATTCAATTTCGTCATACGTCAATTCGAATTTTCGTCTATCTTTTAGCCATTTATAGCAGACTTGGTAACCTCCAACTTGAAAGTTCCATATCTCTCTCTCAACTTTGCCAAAGTATTGATCCTTATTTATGTAGACTCTCTCGTTTTCTTCCTCATATCTCGGATACTTTCCTTGTACTCTATTTGTTCCACTTCTCGGAAAGGATGTAATAAATTGAGACAAAACTGGTGATTTCAACAGATGAAGAGACACTAGCTCTTCACCCATCTGAACTAAAGAATGGAATAAAGTTAAGTCTTCAGTTATCTGGATTCGAGGATATTCTATCTTAAGAAACTCTGAATATCGTTGTCTATATGTTGGGCAATGCAAGAGTGCGTAAATGTAGTAGAGTAAATCTTTGACACCAATTGTAGTTGAAAGATTCCCCTTATCTTTATCTACAAATTTTAGTCTAAGCCTTGTCTCAACATCTTTGATAAAATCTCGGTTAATGTTAGGTTTTTTAGAAGAATAATCATTAGAATAGATATAGAGTGGGAAAAGATAGGTACTTCCAGCTCCAGTAGTCTTATTTCCTGCACTACATTGATCTGCAATACTGTCTGAACAAAAGACGTAAGAAAATTCAAAGGTTGGGGAATGAGGACGGTGTGTTAAGAACGCTAGATTTGATCTGAGCATATGCCTTTGAATTTGAAAAACAGGTCTCTCTAGAATATGCTTTGAGTAAAATATATGTCTATAGTCGAAGGGACGGTATAAACAAAGTCTAAAATCGTCTTCCCAATTAACGTCTTCTTGTAGGTCTCTTTTCGCCTCTGAAACATTCCAACTTGAGGTATCGTGTAGAGAGTATTTCTGGATAACCTCTTTAGCCTTTTCCTCATCATTCTTAAAACATTTGATGCGCTCTCTTAATCGTGTTAGATCACGATCTATGACAAAACTATCTCTAGCTGTTACAAACCCTACATTACTCTCTGGGAATATCTCGGGGATAGACCAACCTCTCTCATATTCTTTCTTGAGTGCAAAATCCTTTGGAACGAAGAAATAGTATGGTGATTGAGGTTCTATTATTTCCCAATCATTGTTTTTCAAAATCGTATAGACATCATTATTTTCCAAGAAACTATACTTAGAGTTTTGTGAACCCCAGACATCTTTATAGCTTATTGTCTTCTTCTTGATTCTTGGATTTTTGATAAAAATACTGATTGCAACGCCTTGACGAATATCGAATACATTTTCGTCTAATCCCCCATCAGGGGTTGTCTCTTTCTTTAATGCATTACCATGAAGGTTCAAAATAAAGATCGAATCAAAAGTGTTCATAAGAGATTGACGCATCCCCCTGAATGTAGGATTATCTAAGTATCCATGATTTGTAATAAAAGCCAAAATGCCCTCCCTAGTTTGTTCAATACGCCATTGACCAAAGCGGATAAATTTTACATAATCATCTTGTATCCAGAGCTTTTTTTCCTTGAGAGGCTTGCCATCTACCTCACGATAATCACTAATTAGATTCAGTATCCAATTGCCTCGATTTGCAGAAATCTTGGAATATGGGGGATTACCAAGAACTACCATAATCGGTTTCTCTTTCTTTATTTGAGCAGCAATATTTGCCTCCTCACTTATCCAACCAGCAAACAGTTTTTCAGTTTTCTTCACACCTTCTTCTAGACTATTCGTTAGATAAATCCCTAATCTTTCATCACCAGAAAAACTATAACCTAAATCTTGAAGTTGTAAGCTCAATTTAAGATGTGCAATAGAGTAAGGAGTCATCAACAGTTCAAAACCAAATATTCGAGATAGAAGCTTTTCAGTTACATAAGCATTCCAAAGTCCTTGTTGTTCAGAGAAATAGGTGTAGATGGTATCTATGACTTTGAATAAGAAGGTTCCAGTTCCACATGCTGGGTCTAAGACTAGAGTTTCCGAATCTGCGAGACCCCTTGATTTGTTAAAGCTCTTCAGAAGTATCTTGTCAATCGATGATGTGATGAATGAAACAACGGATAGTGGTGTATAAAATACACCTCTCTTAACTTTTGTCTCAGGGTTATAGACTGAAAGGTAAGTTTCATAGAAGTTGACGATAGGGTCTTCCTTTCCTTTCTGTTTCGCCATCTCATTAAGAATAGCATTAATGTCTGTTTTCGCAAGTAATTTAGTGGCTTCATCTACAATCCATGCGATACGCTCATCCAACTCGTAACCCGCAATTTCAATAAACAATTTTCTTAGAAATGGATTTGTCTTTGGAAAGCTAGATAGTGCTTTTTCCCTCGAAAAATCAGGTTCATCAGGTAGATTGCATCTACTCGAAAATAGTCCATATGGGATAGTTTGAGCATACATATCAGCAAATTGTTCAAGGGTGAGATCAGGGATTAGAATTTCTTTCAGACTTTCGAATTGAGAATGAAGGTTTCCTATATTCTCTTCTTTTTCAAATGTCTTGATTATGAGAACTTTGAGAAGACGTGAGAGTGAAGCCATTCTCTCAGCTAGTTCATATGAATTTTTGATTGTTGGAATGTCTATGCTATAATAACTATTCAACAAATCATGAAATTTTTCAAATTCGTTCTTGTTGATTATTAAATTATCTTCTTGATCTAGAGAAGCAATTTTAACGATTGGTTCTCTTAACTGACCATTTACATACCATCTGAACTCAAGATAATCCGTTAAAATAAGATTGGGTAAGGACAAATATCTTTTGATTTGCTCACTTTTTTCAACTTGAATCAAGGAAGTACATATATCTTTTGTTTCAATGTAACCAAGAGGTACATTACCCTTAAGCAAAATATAATCTGGCGAACCACACTCAATTCTCTTTGGTTCATTTATTACATTAACATCCGAATAGATAGATTCCAAAAATTTCTTTAGTGCAAATCTATGGGTGTGTTCTGTATAATTGCCAAAAGCCAAATTCTTTTCTAGTTCCTTGAGGTAGACTTTTAAACTAGCTTGGAAACTCATTTATTTTCATAAATTGTTTACGCTTTCCTACAATAAAGGATTTCTTATCTAAGGTAGCTTGTTTTATGAGTGAGAGTTCCGAAGAGTTTTACCAGCATTTTGGATTAGAGTTTTCCATTTGTTCTTTCCTTCAATGGTTATTCCACATGCTTCAGCAGGAGTCTTACCATCTAACCCCTCATGTTCTCATATGTAGTTATGGTAGATTTGGTAACCTTTCAATATTGGAGTGTCCTTTTTCTTTAACCCTCGCATAACTTTCTCTCTATCTCTGATTTCTCCGTTTAGTCTTTCTATTTTGTTGTTGTTCATATCACCCTTAATTTTGATGTGTCTAATGTGCCGTGTTCTTGGGTTGCGGAGTGTCCAAAACTCGATTCCAAATCATACCTTATACCCGAAATATGCTTCGAGAAGTTGTGAATAGTCATTTCAACTATCCTGAATATATTATCCTATCCACAATTTCGTCAAGTGAATCACCCATTTTCTTCTTCTTATTCTTCGGTGAGACATTACGAAGACCTTGTGCATCAATCAAATTCAATATCCTTATAATAATCTCGTTGAGATACCGACGTGCGTCTATAGTCATGAAAAAGTCATATTTGGATCGTCCGCCATGGGCAATACTTGACCTCTTTCGATACAGCTTCTCTAAACTTTCTGATAGATCTAGTCTATCCTTCAAATCATTACCCAATAAGATTGCTCCTTTCTCAGAAAACTTGTGAGT
The DNA here is from genome assembly GCA_023131225.1 of Candidatus Bathyarchaeota archaeon. NCBI lineage: Archaea > Thermoproteati > Candidatus Bathyarchaeota > Candidatus Bathyarchaeota archaeon. Next base: position 16,682 of record JAGLZW010000025.1, read on the forward strand.
AAGATCCGTCTTACTACTAATGATTAATCGTTCAATGGCGGCTACATAAAAGAAGAGTCTTTGATGGTCTGGAGAATGATTATCGCCTATTCTTTGGAAATGAAGAGCATCTTTAATGCGTTCTTCCAACTCTGAGGAAGGTTTAACGCACACATTATTCAGTCTATCAATTAGTTTCTGTTTACGGGAATAGTATGGGTATCTGTTAAATTCCACAGTAGTTGCAAGAAAGGGTTTGTTTTCGTTAGTATTCATTCCAATCGCGTGTTGAGGCAAATGAATTCTAGCTGTAGGCGTTGCTATTCTGAGTATGTCAAGAGACTCTTCTGAAAATTCAAACGCATTCTCAAACCTTATAGAGTAACTAATAGCAGATGTGGTTATCTTTAACCAATACCCAATATGCGGATCCTGTGGAATAACTATTTTTTTAACTATTTCTCTTAATATCCGTTCTTTTTCTGGTTTCTCATTTACAATTTTACCTTTAGCTAGGGATTTAGCAAAAACTTTTACTAGTTGAGGCATTGACTTAAAAGTTAAAAGTACTCCATAGCCTAGTCGATAATTATTAGGGAACTTTTCTAATTCTGACAATTGAAAATAGAAGTTCGTTTTCTTCACGCTGAAAAAATTCTCGACTGATTTATTGAACTCGTCGCGGTTTAATGATGAGAGTTTCTCTTTGAACATTTGTTGCAGTAGAAAATATCGCAGATGAGTAGGATCAATTGTATGATCTAATTTATGATGGATAACTCTCGCTTCCAGTTTTAATGTTTCATCCTCATACCGTCTATTATCATTCTTGAACTCGAAGAGTCTAAGACATTCACTCTTTAACAAATCGATTCTGCTAGCTTCATTCATAATCTTTACCAATTCAATTTAAACAATATGCACGATATAAAAGACTTATCAGAGACTTGAACATACGCAAAGCAGAGGGTTAAGAAAGAGCCATTTTTCATAGGTCTATTCCCATATAGATCCCCTTACCCCTTTCCCATTTCTGTTTTGACGTTAATTTTCATTAAATACCCGTATTATACAATGGGAACCTAAAAGGGAAAGGGAAAATGGGAAAACGCTTAGATTGCTGGATATAAATACTCCTAATCTGAGGTTCTTAACGAATTTAAAGTCTTGCAGATCAATTCCCAACTTTTCTGACAACAAATTTCCCTTCAAAATTGAGTTTCCCTCTGGAAATTGTGGGAAACCCCCAAAATGGGAACTGGAAAAATCGGGACTCTTATGCGCATGCATGCTTGGAAAAGCGCACACTTCTGAAATAATGGAAAGCTATCAAATTGAAATGCGCGCAGAAATTAGCCTCTTGTGGCTTCCAATAGCTTCTGTAATACAAACTTATCATATTCTTCATCAATTCTTCTCTTGAATTGTTCAATTTCTTTCTTTAATTTCCGCTTTTCGTAAAAGTAGTTATGTCTCTCCAAGCCTTTTTTGGTCATTTTGTATTCATATGCTCTCCCCAACTTTTTCCCTTCAACAAGCCCTCCTCTTCTCAGCCTTAATAACCTAACACCAAGAGTTTTAGGTTTCACGCCCCATAATGCTGGGTTTTCAAGAAGCGCCTTTACTGTCACATATTCTGTTATCGCACCTCGAGTTATCAATGCGCTCAATAGTTCCTCTTTCGTTATCATAATTTCCCAGTTCCCACAAGTCTACATCTAGCCGTAGAATAAATAAAACTTTTTTTGGGAAATGGGAAAACTAAGGATAGAAAAGTCGGTGGTGGAATTATGCTAATCTGTTTCTTTGTTTTCTGTTTGTGTTTGTTTTATCTCTTCTGCGACTTTTTGTCCCAGTTTTCTCATCTGTTTTTTTATTAAAGGCTGAATTATTTTTGACAGATTGGACACTCTTGTTCTTTCTTTTTCCAATTCCATTTCCAGTTCTTTTATGCCTTGTTGATATACCTGTTTAAGTTTTTCAATTACCTTCATTGTCTCATGATCTATTTTTCGCATTTCTGTTATCTGTTCTTCAAGATCTTGATTTTTTTCGGTTATGGTTTCAGCGGTTGTCTTGTAAGCGTTGACGTCTTCTTGTAGTTTTGTTACTGCATTTCTTAACTCCTCAATGACCTCATGGGTTTTGGGTTGCACTGTGTGCTTTATCGTTAAGAATTTCTTTAGTTGGATGAATTTTTCTCCTAGTCGCATAGTTGTTAAGTATGTGTCATCGCTTTTCGGTATGGCTTTTCCGCACAGTTTTTTGCCTGCTGTTAATCCGATTCCAGAATCTATTGCAGTGCTCATAAACATTTTTCGGAAGCAATGAAACGTTAAGCTTTTCCCATTCAATTTAATCTGAGCTTTGTCAACGAGTTTTTTGAGCAATCGGTTAAGCCATTCGTCACTAATGTGCCTTTTACCGTTGGAAGGAAACAAGTAAAGGTTATCTTTCTTCAACGTGGGTAAATATAGCCCTAGAAGTTCAATTGTTTCGTTACTCAAAAAACCATGAGCCACAACCTCTTCTTTCCCAGTCATGACATCAAACATTATTGGCGATTCTTGATCTAAAGGAGGCAATTCTTCTTTCTTGACCTTAATGAAGTCTGAAATTCGGAGTCCCAAGTCCGTTGCCATGCTTAGGATTACTCTTTCTCTGAGGTCTGCAACCTCAAACATTTTACGGACATGTTCTATACGCAACGGGAAACTTCTACTTGTCTTAACGGTCTTGCTGACTTTACTTCCCGCTCTGATTCTGATAGGCATTTGGTAAAATCTAGAAAGCTGTCTAATTCCCAATGTCAAATTTCGCGCAGTATTAGTCTTATATCCCTGCTCCAAAAGGTAACTGTGAAACTTTTCAATTTCCTTTTCAAATCTTGCCGCTCTGTTACGATATTCAATTAGATCTTCTCCCTGTCTTTGTGTCAAATCGTCTTTTCTCATTTCAAGAACTTCTCTAGGAGATTTGCAAAACCATTCGCAAAACTTTTGAATTCCAATCCTGTAGCTCTTCCTTGTATTGGGGTTTGCAACAGAATCCAAATATTCTTTCACACTCAACTCCATTCAACCATACTTCCTTGTTGGCTAGTCATATATCAAGCTTACGATTTTGCCAACTCTAAGTATGGTCTTCTCCCGCAACCCCCTCATTTTTCCTTTAACCATCCAAAACATCTATGTATGTTGGTAAAATCCTGCCATGCATGGGTGTGCGCGCATACGCAGACCTTATATCTATCGCGTCTTTCTCTATCGGAACTAAGCTCTTAGGATATATGCTGATGAGATTCACCGAAAATCTCAAGGAACAGTTCCCGTTCATCAAGGGAAATTATTTAATACTCATAATAAGCTGGATTCTAATGGATTTTGCAGGCGAACTGCCGGGAACTTACTATCCGGATTATGTGATCCAACTTGGCGGAAGTGCCACAATTATAGGATTGATCTCTCTTGTTTCGATGTTGTGTCTAGCTTCTGTTCAACTCCCCGGAGGCTATTTGGCTGACAAGTATGGTAGGCGTTGGTTAGTCTCAACAATGACATTTGGGGTAGCTTTTTCGTACATTTTCTACGCAGTAGCACCAACTTGGCACTTCATTTTGATTGGAGCCGCAATACAAAACCTTTGTCTGATTTATCAACCAGCACTGATGGCGACGATGGCAGATTCCTTGCCGCCAGAAAAGCGAGGAATGGGATTCTCTATTCTAAATCTTATAATGAGTGTTGCAACGACTCCGGCTCCGTTAGTGGCTCTCTTCTTGATATCAACCTACGGCTCAGAGACTGGCATGCGAATAGCGTACACCATTGTCACGATATTCTTTATTGTTGCAGCGATTGTGCGGCTAAAATTAACTGAGAGCATGAAAGAAACTGAAAAGGCCACTCTAAATGACGTACTACACTCCTATCCGGAATCTCTAAGACAAGGATTAAGCGTTTGGAAAACAGTGCCACGTTCGACATTGTTCTTGTTCTTCTCCACCATTATCATGCGTGCAGCATTTGCAATGGTGATGGGGCTCTTCTTGGTCTACGGGTTCTATGTTCTTCAAATAGGGGGAGCCCCGCAACCACAGATTTTTACACTTGCGATGGATCCCGCTCTCCAAAACGCGCGCGTTCTCTGGGGTTATGTTATGATCGCTGTATTTCTAGCGATGATAGTTATGTCGTTACCTGTAGGAAAGCTGCTCGATAAGGCTGGCAGAAAAATCCCGTTAATAATATCCGGTCTCCTGATGATCCCCTCCATTTTGCTTTTCATTTATGGAAATTACATCACCCTCTTCATAGCAATGCCCCTTCTCGGACTCGCCCAACTTCTAGGTTTCTCAGCTTACCAAAGCTTGTTTGCAGATCTTGTCCCCCAAGCACAGAGAGGAAAAGTCACAGGTTCAATGCACTTCTTCACCTACATATTCATGGCTTTTGGAGGACTTGCTGGCGGGCTCTTGTACGACAATGTATCCCCGCAAATCCCCTTTCTAATCATGCTCATTCTAATCATCCTGTCAATTCTCATAACGATCTTTCGCATTAAAGAACCCCAACCTGAAGAAAGAGAAGCCTAGTATTACGCGCGCATACGCGCTACTCGGACAAAGACGACTCTAACCCTTTTTTGCAACTATACAAAAATTTCTACATGATGTTTCTTCATGCAATTGCAAAAAACCACTTTGCGCATATACACATCGTTGAAGCCTAAAAGAATAGATATATAGAGTCCCACTGAAGAGTTTATACGCAATTTAACATACTTGAGGAAAAAGAATTGGCAAGTAAAAACGAAATCCCTGAAGTCAAGATCGTTGAAACTGAAAAAATCAAATTGAAAAACCCTCTTGTCATTCTAGGGTTCGCCGGAGTCGGATTAGTAGGAGGAATAGCAGTTGCCCACATCATCGAACAGCTAGAGATGAGGGAAATCGCCCACTTACGATCCAGATACATTCCGCCAGCAGTGGTCTTCATGAAAGGTAAACTAAGACACCCCTTCAGAATACACTCCAACAAAACAGGCAAACTCTGCACAGTCATTTCCGAAATCCCACTTCGCTCAGACGGAGCCTACCCAATATCCTCCACGCTTTTAGAATGGATAGAGGCAAAAGGAGCAAAAGAACTTATAGTCTTAGAAGGATTCAGCGTTAACCATTTCCCAAAAGAGCGAAAGGTATTCTGCGCCGCAGAACCCGAAACAATTAAGAAATATCAAGAAAAAGGCGTAAGAATGATAACTGCAGGAATCGTTCAAGGAATTGCCGGCAGCATCCTAGACGAATGCCTATCCAGAAAAATCTCTGGAACCGCCCTTCTGACCCCAGCAGTCTCGTTTATCCCCGACCCCGAGGGCGCAGCAGCACTAATAAACACCTTAAATCGAATCTATAACTTGAAAGTTGACATTAAGGAGCTTCTAAACAAAGCAGAAGAAATCAAACAGAGATTACAGGATCTTGCCGAACGCCATCGAAAAATGAGAGACGCAGAAGAAAAAAGCGGAGTGCCCGAAAGAGTATACATCTAAAATCGCCACGCGCGCCAGCATTCCACCAAGACATTACTATGATTAAGAATTAATAGAATCTTGCCAAACGACAACACACCCACAAGTCGCAATCACGCTAAGTTTGTACTTTCAATGGCAGATAAGGAACGCCACATGCGCTACGGATGGTTCAGATATTTTTCACAATCTGAATTAAGCTCGCCTAAGTCGCAAAAAAGTTGAGAATGCATACAGAAGCTTATGAAACCACGCATGATTTCTGAGATATTGCGTCATTTGGTTGAAGGCTTTTGACTTATTGCCTTTGAATTGGTTTTCTGCATGGCTGTCGAGTTGGTTTGGAACTGGACTTTTGTTTGAGATTCCTGCTTCTGATTTTTTCCAGATGTTTGGTCGTGTTTTTTCAGAGTTTTCTAGTTTTTGGGGTTTGATAGCTTTTTCCATTGTTTAACCATCATTTCAGAAATGCGCGCATTTAAATTTGGTAGGATATCATCATTCCAGAATGGAGCTATAATCTTACCGAAAAAGGGAACTGTAACGTTCAGTGTTCTGCTAGTATAGTCCGGTTAGAACATTCACACATGGAGATATCTCCCGAATTCCCGCAACTTCCTCCATTTTTTCTCAAATGCGTGTGCACCCTAAGCTTTAAGAACAAACTAGATGATGAAGAGTTGGAGTGAATAAACTTGGTCTACTGCTCTAAATGTGGGTTCAAGAACGAGGACGACGCCGAAGTATGCAGTAAATGTGGAGCGTCTCTTCAGATATCTCGCATCGAAAAAAGACGAAGTCGAAGGGAAAAGCGAGTAGAAGATGAATGCTTTGGCTTGCCACATGGCGGTACAATCGTAGGTCTGCTCATTGGTATTATAATAATACTCTGGGGGCTTACAACACTACCTGGACTACTGCCTGCAGATTTTGAGTTTTGGCCATGGATAATAATCGTCTTTGGTGCATTGATTGTCGCTGGGGCTTTATACGGCTTTACCCACAGACAGTAACCTATTCCTCTTTTTCTGCGATCACGCTAACGTGGCGCGCGCGGCGTTTATTAAGTAACAAGGCTAAATCAGCTTGTCTGCACTAGAGTTGGTTTAAAGAGTGGTTAGCAAAATGAAAAATGAGAATGTGAAAGCAACACTGCGTTTTATTGGAGTTGTGAAGAAAGTTGAAGAGGATGAAGCGAAAATACTTTTGTTCCCCCGATTCTGCTCGGGGCTTAAGGGTGTAGAAGCCTTCTCTCACTTAATTGTCCTATACTGGGCTCACCTACGTGACAGCAATAAGGAAAGGAATACCTTGTTAGTTTTTCCGAGAAGACACGCAGTAAACGTGGAAACTGGCGTTTTTGCTTGTCGAAGTCCTTCCCGGCCAAACCCTATAAGCTTATGCGTAGTCGAACTAGTGAAAGTTGAAGAATGCACCTTAACAGTGAAAGATCTTGATGCCTACGAAGGGACACCAATAATTGACGTTAAACCATACATGCCAAGGGCTGATTCCATCCCTAATGCAAGGGTTCCAGAGTGGACATCACGTGGTCCTCCAACATGAAAGAAGCCAATTCTATTAGAGTGGTAACAGTTGTCGACAATAATGTCTGGAAAGAAGGGTTGACCTCCAGCTGGGGGATATCTTTCCTTGTTGAAGTCCTTTACGACGACGGAAAACAAAACGTATTAATGGATACAAGCGGGTCATATCAAACATTCTTCGATAACGCGTCGAAGCTCAGCATAGACCTTTCCACAGCTCAGGGGATATTTATCTCTCATTGGCATGGAGATCACTGCGGAAGCCTAAGCCACATCCTACCTCTGCTGAGGCGCCCAATTCCAGTTTTTGTTCCTTCTGAGCATTCTTGGTTGAAGAAAATCGTGAATGCTGGTGGAAGGCCAACTGTCTGCTCTAAGCCTACTGAATTTCTGGAAGTTTTTATGTCAACAGGTAGTTTTGGCTTTTGGTTGAAAGAGCACTCCTTAATCATGAAACTAAAAGATGAAGGATTAGTGGTTTTAACTGGATGTGCCCATCCTGGAATCACAAGAATCGTCGGTCGCGCAATCGAGATTGCCAATGCTTCAAAGGTCTACGCAGTTATTGGCGGTTTTCATATATCAAGCCGAAGAGAAGGTGAAAGGATTGGCGGTTTCTTGCGCAGATTAGACGCTAAAGTTATTTCCCCCTGTCATTGCACTAGTACAGATGCCAAGCAAGCCATTGCCTCAGTGGTTGGAGACGCTTATGTCGAAAACGGTTCTGGTAGGATCATTGATTTGTGCGTGGCGAAATGATATGAAAGAATTAGTTTCATTGCGTGATTATTAGTCTGCGCATGCAAATGTTTGAGATTCCGTGAACGCCGAGTGGCGTCCTATTTCTTTGGAGAGGTTATGCGTGGAAACCATTTAGGCACTTTTCGCTGGTAGTTTCGATAGGTGTCTCCGAACATCCGTATGAGGTCATTTTCTTCATAGGTTGCCATTCTATCATACAAGAAGAAAACTATGATCCACAGCCCTAAGGATATGATGGAAAGAGTGGATAGAAAGAATCCTAAGTATGTCAACAAAGTGCCAAGGTACATTGGATGCCGAACTCTTGCATAAACACCTGTGTCCAAAACTTTAGGTGGATCGCGTATCTGGCCGAAAAGCGATTCGTGCGATAGCCACATCAACAATAATCCTGAACCAATAGAAATAGCCGCAAAAATCAATTGTATAACAAGAGGGATTGAGTCCGCGAGAATTGTTGAGAAATGCAAAGCAAACGAGTCAAATCCCCAAACCGCAAAGAACAGAACTAACAGCAATACTTGTATCTGATCTCCACGTGGAAGCTCTGCACCTAGATCTTCTCGTCTTCTTGGGATTCTATTCACGACCTAAGCAAAGAGAGGCTTTGACTGAAATTAAAATTTTTCGCATCTCTGGGGGGACGTCCTTAGTAGAATTTACTAAAATATCCTAAAAAACTGCGCCCGCATAGATTCTTACGGTTTCGCCTTCTTGACGATTGAATGGTTAATGGATGCCGTAATCATTAAGAATGGTAAGGTGTTAGTTGAGGTGGAATTCAAATGAGGTTTTATGTGGACTGGTGGTAAAGGCGTCTTATGGACATCAAGAGAGGCTTAATTGTTGTTTCAGTTTATCTTGGCATTTCAGTTTTGATTTTTGCCAGCGACTTTATACCGCTAGGAATGGTTGAAGATATCAGTGTTTCACCTGCAATTTTCTCTCTTATCTTGCTTGCCCCGCTTTTCTTGTGGTACGTGCGTGTGCGTAGAAAGTTTTCTTCTAAGGACGAAACGGAGAAAAGCGTTGTCTGGGTTGAGGTTTTCGCCTTATTTCTATTATCAATGGCTGTTCGTATCCCTTTTGTGCTGATTATGGGGATGGCCTTCGAGAAGACTGCAGTTATTTACCTTATTGTCTTGACCGTTGCTTTGGTTAAGAGAAACAATTTAGGTGTTCTTGGTTTCAGAACCGAACATTTCACCCGTTCGCTCTTGATAGGTTTAGTTTATTATTTAGTGTTTGGAATCGCTTTGTTCGCAACGTTCTTCGGCTTAATCTACGCGTTTACTGGACATCTGGTTGTTACGGGTTACGATCTGTTTCCATCTCTCTTCGTTTTTCCCTTCATGACCTTCTGCGTAGGCATCAGCGAGGAAAGCTTGTTCCGAGGCTTCATACAAACACGCCTGGCAAAGTTCTATAGTGAAAGGAAGGCTTTGCTGGTTCAAGCTTTGCTCTTCGGCGTTTGGCACTTCATCTGGCACGTTTCCCCGTTCGACTCAATCGGAATGCTACTACATGTTTCCAGCGCCTTCGTTTTCGGCTTAGTTTTCGGACAGTTTTACAGAAAGTCGAGAAACCTTATTCCACTTATACTCGCACATGGCCTTGTAGACACAATCGGATACGGAGCCACTTTCAATCCGGCGCTAGAAATGACTGACCCCCTCGTTCAAGGGATTCAAGCACTTTCTTTCATCACGGGCATAATCATTCTCGCCTTATGCACAAAGTTTCTAGCAGGAAAGGCACAAGTTGACGCCAAAACACATGTGCATCCGCAGCTTTAAGAGAAGCAAAATATTTCTTAGTGGTAATGGAAAATGGTAATGTTGGATGGTAACAGAATTGAAAACGCAAATCGGTGTTTGGATTGATTCGGCAACTTGGAACGCATATAAGATGTTGTGCAGTAGAGAGAAGCTGCGACCTGCAGAGGGTCTTGAAGAGTTCTTGAAGGTTGTTAACTGCGAAGGTTCTGTGGCAGCGGCTCTTCAACTGTTGCGAAGTACCGCTGATGACGAAGGCGTTAAGGCTCAAGTGGAGGTGTTGATGAAGTGGAGCCGCCAAGGCAAATACTGGTTTTATGACAATAGGGGAAAACAAGTTAATATCAAAGGAGTGCTTCTCGAAAAACTGGGGAAAATCCGAGATCCACGTCTCCGGGCAGAAGTTGAAGCCCTATTGAAAGAGAAAAAAGAAGAACCTGAACACGTGACTCCGTCTTCCTTCAAAAATCTGTTGGGCTAGATAGCCAGTAGAGCAGCTGAAACGCACAAATACAATTTCCAAGTTAACATAAACCGTCAAAAAATAGCAGTCCAGATACCAGAACTTTTAGACTACCCCTCCCCCCTCCCATACCTCTACTATGACTACTGGCAACCACCTCACCAGTCATATGTTAATGATGGCTTGGTAGGATTAACGCGAGCAGTAATGGAATAGAAGGTTGATAAATTCTAGCTGCATTCTCAAGGACAGTCGCTAATATAAGAATTGATAAGGTATATTCTCTTGGCTAAATGCTTGAGCAAGTTCTTTTTTCTTCTGGATGAAGAAACTTGGCGACTTTGCATGTTCAAGCCTATGCTTTCTGTATACCCAATCCGCGTGATGATAGTTCATTTTGTCAACCAGTACATAGTCCACAATTTCGTGTAAATGCTCCGCCAAATCTTCAGCTTTTAGGAGTATTGGTGCTATCATTACGAATGTTCTAAAGCCCGAGGAATGCAGTTCCTCTACCGTTTCAAGTCTTTCCTTTATCGGTGGAGAATTCGGTTCAAATATTTTCCGTATATTTTCATCGGCAGTTGTGATTGTGAGTCCAACCTCAATATCGTCAAATCTTTTCAGCAGTTCCAAATCCCGCGTAATGAGGGAAGACTTTGTTTGAATTGTAACAGGCCAACTGTGTTTTGACAAAATTTCAAGGCACCTCTTTGTAAGTTCGTATCTCTTCTCAAGGCGTTGGTATGGATCACACGTTCCACTTATCCAAACCCTGCCGACTTTCTTCTTCTTAATCTCGCCTTGTAGCAGTCGCGGTGCGTTAATTTTCACGTCAACGAATGTGCCCCACTCTTCCTTGTGACCAGTGAATCTTTTCATATATCGCGCATAGCAATAAGTGCAGCCATGTTCGCAGCCAATGTAAGGGTTGACCGTGTAGTCGAGGACTTTTGACTTGGACAATATGGTCTTTGCGTAGACTTCTTTGACGATCATAGACCTTCAACCGTACACCTACATCTTGTTGGGAGTTTTCCACATCTAAAGGAAAGATAGCGCTTCAGTTAAGTTTTTTATTGTGTCAATGTTCGTCGGAGCCGTTCCCTCTCGGTAAATTATCAACGGTTTTTAGTCCAGTCGCCTTGACTACGTAATGTGTGAGATGCACGAAACTTTTATGAGACGGGGTTACGACGGTATTATTGTATACGTATACGTGAAGGCCAATTCTCAAACCATATACCCTTGGGAACTGAAATGAGAAAGGAGTTATCACTAACTTTCGTGTTGCTTGTTATTGAAATCGCTTTCTTAACATGCGCTTCGATTACTAGTGTTGGGCTTGGCTTGGCTCCATCGGCGTCCAACATGTCCGGTGAGTCTTTGACGGCGACGTACGTACACCCCTTCGATGGATATACTTTGTTTGCTCCCATGCGCTCAACGATAACCTACTTAATTGACAATAGTGGACAAGTCATTCACACGTGGGAAAGCGATTACAGACCCGCGCTTTCTGTGTATCTGCTTGAAAACGGAAGCATTCTTCGCACCGCCTTTCCAGGTCTTCCGAGTAATTCTACTTTTACAGCTGGAGGTGGTACTGGGGGACTTGTTCAGAAGATCGACTGGAATGGGACAGTCGTCTGGGAATTCAAATATTCAAACAATCAACACCTTCTGCATCATGATATAGAAGCATTACCAAATGGTAACGTGCTTATGATCGCCTGGGAACATAAAACGGGTGAAGAGGCGATCGCGGCAGGCCGTGATCCTAGCTTGCTGACTGATGGCGAGCTTTGGCCCGATCATATCATTGAAGTCGAACCCACAGGTGCAACAGGGGGCGACATCGTCTGGGAATGGCATGCCTGGGATCATCTAATTCAGGACTACAATTCAACTGCAGAAAACTATGGCGTCGTAGCAGCCCATCCGGAGCTGATAGACATCAATGTATATGGGCGACCTGGCGCCGACTGGAATCACATCAACTCTATTGACTACAACGAAGAGTTTGATCAGATTTTACTCAGTGTTAATGCATTTAGAGAAATCTGGGTGATTGATCACAGTACCACGACCGAGGAAGCTGCTAACCATACTGGGGGAAACAGTGGAAAAGGCGGTGCCATTCTTTACCGGTGGGGTAATCCTCAAACTTACCGAGCTGGAGATGCAGACGATCAGAAGTTTTTTCATCAACATGATGCTCAATGGGTTGAATCAGGTTTCTCAGGGGCGGGAAACATTCTGGTTTTCAACAATGGTCAGAACCGCCTCGATGGATCATACTCTTCTGTGGATGAGATTGTGCCACCTGTAGATAGCAACGGTAGCTATTCCATTACTTACGGTTCTGCCTATGGCCCTGAAGAACAGACATGGATATACACAGCTGAGCCTCCGACCAGTTTATATTCCAGTGGCATTTCAGGTGCCCAGCGACTTCCTAATGGAAATACACTTGTTTGTGATGGACAAGGGGGACGCTTCTTCGAAGTTACCACTGAAAAGGAAGTCGTCTGGGAGTATGTCAACGTTTTTCCCAACGGGGGGATGAACAATGTGTTCAAAGTATGTCGCTATGGACGGGATTTTTCAGGGTTGTTGGACCTGATACGTCCTAATGACGTAGCTATTACCAACGTAGATGTTGACAAGACTACAGTGTTGCAAGGACAGGAAGTGATAATAGAGGCAACAGTCGAGAATCAGGGTGTTTTCACTGAAACGTTTAATGTGACAGCCTACGCCAATGCTACTGAGATTGGTAGGGAGCTTGTCAACGATTTGGAACAAGGTGCAAGTCAAGTTCTAAGTTTTGCGTGGGATACTGGCAGCTTCACTGGAGGCAATTACACTATAAACGTCGCAGCGGATGTCGTAGCCAACGAAACTGATACTTTAGACAACACATTCACATATGGTGTTAACATAAGAGTATTATCTCATGATGTTGCGGTTGTAAATGTTACACTCTTCAAAACTATAATTGGGCAGGGATACTCAACATTTGCAAACGTGACTGTTAGAAATCAAGGTGATTATACTGAAACATTCGATGTGACATTAAATGTCACTACAATGATCATTGACACATTTACAAACATAACCTTGGCGAGTCGAAACTCTATGTCTGTCAATTTTGTGTGGAATGCTACTGGTTACGAAAAAGGCAACTACACACTCTACGCTTATGCCTCTCTAGTCGATGGAGAGATCGATTTGGAGGACAATATGTTTACTGTGTGGGTGCTAGTAACTATTCCAGGTGACATTAATGGAGATTCAGAAGTAAACATTTTTGATATTGTCACAATAGCTGGCGCCTATAACGCAGAACAAGGAGAGCCCCACTACATTGCTAACTGTGACATCGATGGCGACGGAGACATAGACATATTTGACATAGTAGCTGCGGCTGGAAACTACGGAGAAAGCTGGGAACCATAGAATTTCTTAGAGACGCAGAGTGAATTCAAGGAGACTACTCTTTCGCAGATTTGCGCTTGAAACATATGCTCAAGGTGATTACCATAGATACCATTATCAGAATTGAGACGCTCCAAGCACGTGAGTGCCAATATCCAGACTCTGTGGCAACTGAGACACCTCCCACTGGTATGCCATAAACTGCCGTGTACGTTGTCGATCCAGATAGGGTTATTATTTTAATCCTGTTGGTATCGCCGTCTTCAAGCCAGTGAGACCAGACATATCCATCATATGTTTGAGGCATTTCAACCGTGTAAGAACCTTTAAGTAGCCAATCCATATATGGCGTCGATCTCGGAATTCCGTTAATAGTGAAGTCTATTCCGGTTACATGCGAAGATTCTATGGTTAACTGATAGTAAGGCCCTTTATAAATCGCGTTCACGGTGGTGTTTCCGCTCATGATTATTGTTCTTAAGCGGCTTGTATTTCCGTCACTCCATTGGTCCCAGTAATATCTAGAATCTCCGACGGTATATACTTCAGGCATCTCCAAGCTAACTGTTGTGCCTTGTTCGTAGATTCCAAGCCAAGGTGTTGCATGGGATGCGCTGTCAACTGTAAACGTCACTCCAACAGGTGAGCTGTTAATTGCTAGGATATATTGGGGAGGTCCTGCAACTTTAACCAACCAGAAATCTTGACCACCAGCCCCGAAAGACTGCGTGAAACCAGCTAACACGTACCCTTTGTCAGCAGTTCTTGCAATAGAATTTAGAACATCATTATTGGGTCCACCAAATGTTTTGTTCCACTCCATGTTTCCACTAGCATTAGTCTTGACTAGCCAACCTTCTTTGCCACCAGCCCCGAAAGACTGCGTGAAACCAACCAACACGTACCCTCCATCATCAGTCTCTAGAACATTTGCTTCCACCATAGAGTGGGAAGGATCATTTCCACTTCCACCGTAGGTTTTGTTCCACTCGTGATTCCCAGAAGAATCAACCTTAACCAACCAGAAATCTAAGCGGCCCTCTCCTAGAGATCTTGTGCGACCAGCTAACGCATATCCCCCATCAGGCGTCTCTATGGCAGAGAAAGCGTTTTCTGCAAGGGTTCCACCGTAGGTTTTGTTCCACTCGTGATTCCCAGAAGAATCAACTTTAACCAACCAAAAATCAGTGTCTCCAGCTCCGAAAGAGTTTGTTTCGCCGGCCAATATGTATCCTCCGTCACTTGTCTCAACCACTGCCCGTGCAGCGTCGTTATTAGGTCCACCGTACGTTTTGTTCCACTCGTGATTCCCAGAAGAATCAACTTTAACCAACCAGAAATCTTGGCCACCGGCCCCAAAAGACTGCGTGAAACCAACCAACACGTACCCTCCATCGCCAGTCTTCGCAATGCATCGTGCGGCTTCAAGACCAGCTCCACCGTATGTTTTGTTCCACTCGTGATTCCCCGCAGAATCAACCTTAACTAACCAGAAATCAGCAGTTCCTGCCCCGAAGGAGTTCGTGCGACCAGCCAATGCATATGATCCATCGCTATCTACAACAGAAAAAGCAAGGTCGTTGCCAGTTCCTCCATAGGTCTTGTTCCATTCCATGTTTCCATCTGCATCAGTCTTTACCAACCAGAAATCTCTGCCGCCTGCCCCAAAAGACTCTGTCTGTCCAGCTAGTATGTATCCCCCATCACTTGCCTGAATGACGGAACGCGCAACCTCCCACGCAGTTCCCCCATAGGTTCTAGTCCATTCAGTTTCCGGAGGCTCAACACCTTCTGCCCATCTAATGCAGAACCCGGATGCAAAAATAGCGATTAACATCAATGCCAAAATTAATCCTAAAAATCGTTTAAGCTTCACGCTGGTCTCCCCTTTCTCAGATAAAAAAAGGTCAAGACATCGTTATAAGGATTTATGGAACTAGCTTCTATAGTAGCTGCACTACTACGCGCGCGTCTCAATTAAATCTGCAGAAGTGGTGAAATGAAAATCAGAGGTCCAATATGTAGTATTGAAGGGTATTTGCAGAAAGAGGAAACTCATGTAGAATACAACATTACAAAGGGTATATCAATGGAAATGCAGATCGAATTGACAAGAATTCAGCAGACTTAATCTTAGATTCAAGAGATGATATGTAAAAATGGATGGATAATTTGATGAGTAAATCCAAGACGAATGTTGTGGTCAAACCTTTAACACAAAAGAAGAATTGGAAGCACACAATGAGAAGCATCACAAGAAATCTTGTTGCAAGTAGCCAAACAACATCAACCCAAATGACAAACCACCCATATTTTTTAAATTTGTTCTCACAAGCTAAACTGGATTTTCCACAAGCCATAAAAACTGAAGGAAGCAAATTGTATGTTGATATAACTTGAAGAAACTAAAAGATATTGATTATCGAATTCTCTCTGAATTGCTAAAGAACTCTAAGATGAGTGATAGGAAACTGGCTAAGAAAATTGGAGTTTCTCAACCAACCGTCACAAGAAGGAGAGCAAGGCTAGAAAAGGATGTAATAGACGGTTATACTCTTGTCCCAAAATGGGAGAAACTGGGATATGAGATTCTTGCATTCACGTTTGTCAAAACGAAACAGACCCTTGGATTAAAAGAAAAATATAAAGCTGCCCACGAGAGAGGAACAAAATGGCTGATGAACCAAGCCAACGTCATTATGAGTGGTGGATGCAGAGGAATGGGTGTGAATGGCTTTATGATATCGGTTCACAAGAGCTACTCAGACTTTGACAGCTTCATGGCTAAACATAAACGAGAATTGGGGGATACGTTTACTGATGTTCAAACGGTTCTTGTGAACCTTGGTGGAAATCAAATACTCAAGCCTCTTCATTTGAAATACTTGGCAGAAGCAAAATAGTCTTTCCACTATTCATGTCAGCAACACTGCTAACAGCCATAATGCACAGAAGAAAAAGAGCAAATCCCACAAGAATTTCGGCAAGGTCTACTCCTGAACTTGTGATAGAACCTTTCTTGCGAATTCTCTAGCTTTCTGTAGGTCTTCAGGTGTTGGATGATTCATGACTTCTTTGATATATTTTTCCCACTCATCAGGGGATGTGATTACCTCTCTCTTTATGAATTCTTGTATTGGAGGAGATGGTACACCTTGGCAATTGTAACAACCCTCGAAGTCAATTTTCTTTTCTTTGCTTGTTTTTTGAAAAGATGATGTGCATTTAGATGCCCATCTGTTGAACCCTTCTGAGGAGGTTGCATGAGTAAAGAATCCTGCAAGCTTAAACTTAGGTGGATGTGGAATAGCATCCAAGATTCTTTTTATTGGAGCCGCTAGGTCTGTTGAGTGACAAGCTGAACCTAGAAAAACAACATCATAATCATTCAAAATGTCCACTGCAACCTCATCAACTCTCTTCAAATTTGCCTCATGCTTCTTTGAAGCCTCTTCATAAATGGCTCTAGCAACCTTCTCAGTGTTACCAGTTTCGCTATAATAAGCAATCAACACTCTCATCTAAACAACTCCTGACTCTAACCTTCAAAGGATTCCAATAGCCAATACTTTGACAAGCAAACTTATTTTAAGATTTCCTGAAAAGTTTCTTTGCACAAGTCATAAAACAAGAATATAATGAATATGACAAGCGTTTAAACCGATTTCAGCATGCATGCTTTATCATCATGGTTGCTGTAGAGCTAGATTTTATATGGTTGGCTCTATACCAATTAGAATAAGACTCCCAATCTATGTTAGAATCTTTGGGAATCAAATTGGGAATAAATAAGCTCTTAGAAGGCTTAGATTCCTGAATTGCAAGGGGCTGTCGGCTAGCTTGGTCGAGGCTATGAGACTTGGGCTCTCGTGACCCCGGTTCAAATCCGGGCAGCCCCATCATCGAGCGGCTTCCCTCTGATGCTCTTATTTTAACCTTTTTATGTAGACGTTCAAAAACTGGTTGATCAATATTTTCAGATGGTTATCACACGTTTTAGGAAATTAAGATCTAATCTGCCAAATTTCGAGTCTAGAACGCAAGTGTTTCTCTTTGGGTCATTCTGAGTTTACTGCTTTTTTTTGGATCTCTGGGTTTTCTGCAATTCAACATATTCTTCTACTGCCTTTTTAACATCCCAAGTTTTCCGTTCAGCCATTAGTAGTTTCAAGTAGTTTTTCGCTCTTTTCTGCATTACATAATACCACAAAGCAGTAGGAGGGGTCAGAAACAAGGCGTAGATAAGCCATCCAAAGATTCCCACCCTTAAGGATAATACAAAAAACAGCGGGACGAATGGATAGAAGAAAACAAAAAGCAATTCAGCATAGAGCTCCAAGATATACCTATCCATCTCGCGTTCCTCTAATCGACAGAATCCATCCGAATTATTTAAGACTTAGCACAAACGGCGTTTAAAAGAAATCGTAGAAATCGTGTGTTGGCTCAAGGCGTGATGCTAGATAGAATGCTTGCGATTCTTTCTTTAGAACTCAAAACTAAAATATGATTGTGCAATTTGAAAATCTAGACAAGAGTCTTTATTCAACTACAAATTGTATGTTAGTTTAAGGGATGTGACTGATTGACTGCGTTACTATGTAAATTGGGGTTCCACAGGTGGAGGGATTATGGAGAACGTGTGCTTCTTATTTGGAAAGAACCAGGATTGCTTCCAGGAACTAAGCAAGGAAGGCGAAAACATGTGTTCTCTGAAAGGGGATGCTTGCGGTGTGGAATTAAAGAAAAGAGGAAATTTTCCGAAAACGTTGATGGAACCCTAGCAGCAGCAGGATGGGAAATAGTAGAAGAAAGCAAGGCAGCATAAAGAAATACGTATACAGGCGTTTGCGCGCGCAACGTATGATGATTATCCAATGTAGTAATTCATTCTACCTTCTTCAGCTTGCAGTGTCTCGGACGCTTCCCGGTTTTTTCAAATTCTTTAAAATGCTTAAGGAAAAGGGGTGTTTCCGGTGCTGACTGCACAAATTCTACGAACCTTGTGAGCTTTCCTATGGTTTCACGGTTTATTTTATGTTCTATCTCGCAAGCATCCTTCTCAGCAGTCTCTTTACTAACCCCTATCATAATCAAAAACTTCTTTAATGCTTGATGCCGTTGTTCTAGAATTTCTGCAAGCAACTTCCCTTTAGACGTTAGTACAACCCCTCTATACCGCGTATAGGTAACAAACTTCTGTGCATCCAGTTTCTGTAGCATGTTTGTTACGCTTGGAGGCTTCACATCTAATGCATAAGCTATGTCGGTAACTCTGGCGTAGCCATGTTCTCTGATTAGACCGTGGATTGTTTCAACATAACCTTCCTCAGTTTCACTCAACCTATTTACTTCAACCATTCCCAACGTTGCCTGCCCCTAAGAAGTTCTTACCCTTCTCAGTTATAACATATACGTTGCTAGCTCCTTCTGTGGAAATGCAGCTTTTTGACATTAAGCAGTTAAGACAGGCTGGGGGAGGACTTTGCGAACTCGCTGGTAAAATTAGATATCCTTTTGAAACAAGTAAAGACAGAACTGCCTCTAGTGTTACTTCTTGGATATTGACTTTGTTAGCGATTTCTTTCTTATTTAGAACACCTAGATCTTGAACGAGTTGCAGAACTTCTTTTATCACAATTTATCCTTTCCTCTTCCATGTCTGCAGTGTCATGTATAATCCTGGAAGGACTAAGGTAAATAGCCAGATGGCTGGTCTTATGTCGTCTAGCCAAATCCATTCCGCCCAGTCTCCTAAAGGATCTGCGTGGGGTTCAGGGGTTACTTGATAAATACCATATCCAAGGGCATGTGAAGCCATTATTGTAGCATATACTGCGAAGAACACCATAGCTAGTATTGTCCCAACCACCAGAAAGGAGATTCCTTCTCGATTGCCTTTCCACTGTGAATCAATGCCGAAGAGGAAGATGATGCCTATTATGATAAGCATGCATCCACCGAACAAGTCTGGACAAATTAGAGCCGTGCTTATGTCCAATTGAAACCAGCCAAGACCCAAAGATTGGTCGAGGCCCAAAACTAGTTCAAACAAGCCGAAGAGGGAATAAATTAATCCCAGACTTAGCGAGTAGGTAGCCATACCTTTTCCAACTCTTACTTCTGAACCCATTTAAATCACCTATCCGAAACCCAGTAACCCTCCAATTCCAACAATAACCAAGGCTACAACATAAGCCAAAACGATTTCATAAACAACAGCGAAAATCGTCCATTTCCACGAGCCTGTCTCACTCTTTATCACGCCTACAGTAGCAAGACAAGGGACATATAGTAGAGTAAAAGCCATCAAAGCATAAGCACTCGCTGGACTAATCGAAGCAAGAAGCGCAGTCTGTATATCTGCCTCACCTCCAACCCCATAAATTACACCTAAAGACTCCACAAATATCTCCTTCGCCAAAAAAGCAAATATGAGAGATGTAGCGATTTGCCAGCTAAAGCCTAATGGTGCAAAAATCGGTTGAATCACACGGCCGATCATTCCTGCAACTGAATCTCCACTACCAGGTTCCACACCCCAAGGCAACACAGAAAGCAACCAAAGAATGACCGCTCCCAAGAGAAGATAAGTGCCTGCCTTTTTGAGAAAGACAACACCTCTTTCCCACATGTGAATTATGGAACCGTGGAAAGTAGGCATCTTATACGTAGGCAATTCCATGATGAACGGCGATGGTTCACCCTTCAAAATCGTTTTCCTAAATAGCAACGCCAACAATATTGCCATTACAATGCCGAGAATGTACATCGACCATACTGCTGTGGCTGCATTGGCAGCAAAGAAAGCTCCTGCAATCAAGATGTAAACAGGTAAACGTGCTGCACAGGACATGCATGGATTGACCAGTATAGTTATCAATCTGTCCTTTTCTCCTTCAATGCTTCGCGTAGCCATTATCGCAGGTATGTTACATCCGAAACCTAGTAACATAGGAATGAAAGATCTGCCGTGCAGCCCAAGCTTATACATTATCCTGTCAAAGACGAAGGCTGCCCGTGTCAAGTAGCCACTGTCTTCAAGTATTGATAGTACCAGAAACAGAAAGAATATTGGTGCTATGAATACCATTATGAATCCTAGTCCGCCGAAGATTCCGTCAGCTAGAAGAGAGGCGATTACTTCGTTTGGAATTTGTGCAGCCAAACTAGATAACAACGCGAAGAACATTTCAATGAGCCCCATGAAGGGAGCAGAAGCTTCAAAAGTGAACTGAAAAACTGCCCACAATAATGCAAGAAAAGCTGGAATTCCTACATATTTGTTGAGGAAAACCTTGTCTAGCATGTCAGAGAAAGTCCATTTATGTTCTCCCCTTTTCATAGAAACTTCTAAAACCCTACCAATAAGCTCGTATCTTTTATCTGCCAAAACAATTTCGGGGTCGTCTCCAAGAACTTGCTTTGCTTTCATGCGATGACTTCCATAATTTCGTGTCTTTGCTTACTGCCTTTAATCTTGGTCAAAACATCCTCATCATTTTCGAGAAGCTTGATAGCCAGCCATCTTAACGGATATTTTCCGGCTAGGTTTTCATCTTTTTCGAGAATCTTCACAACGTAATCGACAAGCTCTTCGATTTTCTTTCCATATGTTATTTTAGGCTTCGTTGAAGCCTTTCCTTTTGTAGCCTCGCGTATTGCGTCCTTAAGCTCCTTCATGCCCTTCTTCTTGGTTGCGACGGTTGGAATTACGGGCACGCCTAGTTGCTCTGAAAGTTTCTCCACATTGATTTTGTAGCCTTTGTCTTCGGCGATGTCGAACATGTTCAACGCTACGACTACGTTAGTTTCTAATTCCAATAATAGAAATGTGAGATAGAGATTTCTTTCGATGTTTGAAGCGTCAACTATGTCAACTACGACGTGGGGTTTTTCTTCTACAATGTAGTTTCTGGCTATTAGTTCATCTACTGCACGAGCTGTAAGGCTGTAGGTTCCAGGTAGATCAACTATCTTTAACTTAGTTCCTTTATAGATACACCAACCATCTTTCTTTTCAACTGTTTTTCCAGGCCAGTTTCCTACATGTTGCCTAGCGCCAGGCACCAAGTTGTTGAATATAACGCTCTTACCAACGTTTGGATTACCTATTAGCGCAACGGTATAGGACATTTGAATCACATTACCTCCTCTACCATGATTTTCATGGAAACACCTCTTCCCAAAGCTATCCTAGAGTCTTTAACCTCTACGAGCACAGGACCTGCGTAGGGATTGTGATTATGTACAATCTTGACTTGCGTTCCAGGAGTGAAGCCCATTTCACTCAATCTTCTGACGAGACATCTTCCTCCGTAGATCTTTGTAATTTTAGCTTCAGTTCCAATGGCAAGTGTGCCGAGAGGTATTTCCATCATCATTCTTCCTCCACATCGACATAGATTTTCTCCGCCTCTCTTCTTCTCAGACTCAAGTTGTAATCTTTTAGTTCGAACTCTATCGGATCGCCAAGGGGTGCTTTTCGGACGACTTTAATTTTGGTCCCTCTTACAATACCCATAGCTATTATTCTACGTCTTGCTGCGATGTCTCCCGCTATTCTGATGACTATTCCTCTTCGACCTGTTTCGAGGCTGCTTAATTGTAACTCCAAAGTTAGCCATCTCAAACAAATTTAGTTAAATCTAAATTTGTTATATAAATTTAAACGCTTATTTATAAGCGTTTCCATATACACGTGGAATCTTCCAAAAAAACGAGATGAGAAAAACTGGAACTACCACTAACTCACCTTAGAAATGGCGAAAGCGGAGTCATAATCTCCATCAACGCATCAGCAAGTCATCATCATCGTCGTCGCCGGCGCAAATGGGGTTTTCAAAAAAGACTAGAAGACATGGGTCTCACCCCAGGAACCAAAGTAACAGTAGTCAGATCAGCCCCTTTCCATGGCCCCATAGAAGTCCACGTAAGAGGCTCCAGATTAGCAATCGGAAGAGGAATGGCAGAGAGAATTCTAGTGAGCGTAGAAAGGTGACCAAAAAGCGAATCATCATCGCCCTAGCTGGCAACGCAAACGTTGGAAAATCAGTAATATTTAACCATCTAACAGGAATGCACCAACACATCGGGAACTGGCCTGGAAAAACAGTTGAAAAAGCAGAAGGGACACTTCACTTCAGGGGCTACACCATAGACATCATTGATCTGCCTGGAATCTATTCCCTATCCACTTTTTCCATAGAAGAACTTATCTCGAGGGAATACATCGCAATCGAGAGCCCTGACCTCGTGATCAATGTTGTTGATGCCTCGGTTCTAGAAAGGAACCTGTTCTTCACGCTTCAGTTAGCGGAACTTGAGACACCGATGATAGTAGCCTTGAATCAGATGGACATGGCAGAAAAGAAGGGTATAAAAATTGACCACAAGAAACTGGAAGAAATCCTAGGCGTACCAGTAATTCCAACTGTGGCACCAAGCCGAGTCGGCATCTACGAACTGCTGCAAGCATCCGTCGCCACCATTGAAAAAGGAGAGGTTGCCCCTTCAAAAATTAGATATGGAGAGGAAATTGAGGAGAAAATTCAAGAACTCAGTAAATCCGTCAAGAGGTTGCAGCTTCCATACCCTGCTAGATGGGTCGCGATAAAACTTTTGGAAGGAGACGAGCAAATAGAGAACAAAATTCGCCAGATGGCCCCTAACATCTTGTCGACTGCAAGAAAGCTCGCAGAGGAAATCGAGAATATTCATGGACATTCCTGTACAACTGTTATAACATCTGAGCGATACGAGATCGCAGGATGCATTGCCCGAGAAGTACAGGAAATAGTGACACCGGCAAAACCTCCGATGCGGGAAAGATTACACGCCTTAACAACTCACATCGTCCTCGGATACCCGATAATGGCTGCAGTGATACTCGCTATCTTTTTCGGCATTTTCTCCTTTGGGGACTACACATCTGGTTTGTTGAGTGATCTTTTTTATGGACTAGAGCCTATTTTTAAAAGTGTTTTAGGAACTGGTATTTTAGGAGAACTAGTTTGGGGTGGCATTTTAGAAGGGCTGATTGCAGGGGTTACAATTGTGTTGCCTTACATTCTTCCATTTTATTTGATGTTGTACTTTCTTGAGGACTCAGGCTACCTTAGTAGAATTGCGTTTTTGATGGACAATTTGATGCACAAGATAGGTTTGCACGGAAAGGCGTTTATCCCGATGATGCTGGGTTTCGGCTGTAATGTTCCTGCCTGTCTGGGATGCAGAATAATGGAGACTGACAGGGAGCGGCTTATCGCGATTTTTGTTGTCACGTTGGTGCCTTGCGCCGCGACAACAGTGATAATTCTCGGTCTTGTCGGCGCCTTTGTAGGCTTTCAGTGGGCATTATTGTTGTACGCTGTTAACCTGTTCATCATTTTTATTCTCGGAAGAATAGCGTTCAAGGCTTTGCCGGGTGAACCAACTGGATTGATAATGGAGATGCATGACTACAAAGTACCACATGCAAAGACCATAGCAAAGCAAACTTGGTTTAGGCTAGAGGAATTTGTCAAGATGGCATTTCCACTCATAATACTAGGCAGTTTCATAATCAAACTCGTGGAGATTCTCAACCTATTAGAGCCAATAGCGTACGTCCTCAGCCCCATAACTGTTCTTTGGTTGGGGTTGCCTGCAATCACTGGAATAACCTTGATTTTTGGGATACTAAGGAAAGAACTGACCTTGATAATGCTAGCAACTCTTCTAGGGACCTCAAATTTCGCTGGAGTTCCAGGTTTTGGACCGGTACAGATGATGGTGTTCACCTTAGTGGCGATGCTCTATATCCCTTGTATTTCAACCATCGGAGCACTGGTTAAAGAGTTGGGTTGGAGAAAAGCACTGTTCATATCAGTTTTTGAGGTAGTTTTTGCGATTTTTGTTGGTGGAATAGCATTTAGACTACTATTATTAGCAAACATTTGGTGAGTGGAAAACACTCGCAAAGCTGCTTTCCATCAAAAAAGATAAGTCTTAGTATGAAATACTGAAGGTATACAAGAGGGAAAGATGCTTGAGTTCGCTAGAATATGAAATCGGTTTTCTCTCAAAAATGATTGAAATTGACACCGAATCAGTCTCAAAAAAAGGATACGACAAATGCGCATCCATAATCGTAAAAGAGGCAGAAGGAAACTCCTTGGACGTAGAGATAATTGACGGCGAAAAAGGAGCAAAAGACGGGCTTTCACGACCAAATGTTATAGTGACGCTTGACGTAGGTTCAGACGTAACATTGCTTCTTGAATCACACTTCGACATTGTCCCACCTGGACCCAACTGGACATACCCTCCATTCAAGCTAACAGTTGAAAATGGAAAAGCCTACGGAAGAGGCACTGCAGACAACAAATCAGGCATTGCAGCCGCAATGGGAGCATTACGACAACTAAGGAAGGAAAAGTTGGACATAAACCTCAAACTCATCGCTGGAGTGGACGAAGAAATTGGCGGGCGATACGGCGTCGACTATGTGCTAAGCGACTGCGGAGTAAAAGGCGATGCAGCATTAGTTGTTGACGCAGGTCTAGAAAGACTTTACCTAGGAGCAAGTGGCATCCTCTGGGGAAAAATAACAGTCGAAGGAAAACAAGGACACGCAGGCTATCCTTTCAAAGCCAAAAACGCCATAGACGAAGCTGTGAAACTGCTCGCCGCCCTAGAACCCTACAAGAACGAAGTGGAGAAAAAAGAATCAACTCTACATGCGCCGCCTGAAGCTCCAAGACAATTCGTTTGGGGAAGATACACAGTAACAATGATCCGAGGAGGAGAAAAAGAAAACGTAATACCCGGCACTTGCGAATTCCGCTTTGATCGGAGACTTCTCCCAGAAGAGCCTGTAGGACAGGCTGAAAAAGAATTTAGAGACTTCTTGCAAGAAGCGATTGAAAAAACCGGCTGCAAAGCGTCACTTGAAATTACTAGCAAGCTTCCAGGCTACCACACTTCAAAGGATGTCGTCTTTGTACAAACAGTCTCAGAAGGCATCAAGAAAACAATAGGACACAGTTTGCCCTTCGCTGCTGAGCTTGGAGGAAACGATGGAAGCTTTTTCGCCAAAAACGGGATTCCAGTCGTATGCTACGGAACCATTAGAGCTGACACACACTATCATGGTTTGGATGAATTTGTGCATCTCGAAGACATAAAGAACGTTCGAAACTTGATAATCAATCTAGGAAGAGTAGCAAGAGAGAAAATAGCATAAGATCCAATACGAATTCGTCTTCCAGATGTTACACCAAGTTCTTGTTGACCTTTCTCAAATAAGAGCCCCTATCTTGGCGTATGGTGGGTCGAACCGGACTAATACCAAAAACGGGATCAAGTCCAATGCTTTTGACCTAACCAAATTTGCGGTTGAGCATGGCAGGCTCTGGACCCGCTGACGAGAGTTCGAATCCCTCCCGAGCTACCAACCACACACTTCTCACACATATTTGAAGAGTAGATGCTCTGAAAACTGTTAATCAGCTGTTTCAAGTGGTTTTCACACGTCTTAGAAAGATTAAAGCCCAACTCACGCGTTTTCTTGACTATTTCAGCATCAAGATAAAGCACAACATTTCTCTTGTGCGGCATTTTGTATTCGCATTCCTTTGCGTGCGGAGGGGGTGGCAGGTGGAATGTTATAAGTTTGGTGCTTCAGTCAAATCATATTTTAAAAGTAAGTTGAGAGAGCATGGAGTTGACAGGAAAGTGAATGTTCAGAAGATTTGTAGGGTTTGCAGAGACAAGAAGCAAGTTAGGGAATTACTTTATAATATATGGGGTAAACCAGACAAAGCAAGTGATTTTTTGCTAGAAACACTAACTAGGAATGATGTTATCTTCACGTTTGAGCGGAAGCTAGAATGTAGGGGAGAAGAAACTAAATATCCGAAAACCTATAAACGTCTGTAAACAGGTGGGATTTCTGTGATAAATAAGACAAAAAGGGCGATTATATATGCAGTAGTAGAAGTTGCTCTTGGCGTGATGGGATTTGCGGTCAGCTTGTTGCCAGGTGGGTATGCTTTAAGTGCAACCTTCATAGTTCTAGGACTTATCTTTTCAGTAATGTTGGAAGTCCTAATAGAAATAACGACTAAAGAAGCATTGCCAGTAGATATAATTTCTGGTGAAAGAGAACTGAAGAAAACATATGAGAAATTGCGCAAGAACGCGTGTTTGATGCAAGCAGTTTGGTGCAGTAGATATGCAGAGGTATCAAAGTATTTTAACAAAGAGATGAAAGAGTTCAGGGATAACAAAAAACTTACTATTGAACGCTTAATAAATCCGAAAATTATCCCTAGTCCAGACTACAAAGCGCATTTAAATAGTACTGAACGCTTGCGTAAGCTAGGTAGATACAAAATTAAGGCCACTGACCTTACAGAACTTGAATGTGTAGTATGCGAGTATGAATCCAAAGATGAAAAAAGTTGGAAAGCATTATTCGTTTTTAATGACCTAGACACCCATACCCCGGCACTTGGCATATTGCTTGATCCGTCGAAAAAAGAGAAGGCCAAATCATCTCTTGCTGCCGTCAAAGGATGGTTTAAGGATGAATGGAACAGAGGAATCCCTTTGTAGAATGAGGCGATAATGTTTGGCAGAACTCCAGTGGCGAAAACGTAGCGGAACAAGAAATATATGGGAACAAAAGGCATCTATCTACGATAGATATGTCACTAGGACAAGGAACAAATTACTGAGATTCTACCTTACAAAGGAACAGAATTTTCTTGATGACTATCTTAGAAGAGTTATCACTCAAAAAGCAAAAAGAAAGATTTCAATTGTTGAAATTGGTAGTGGCACTGGACGAACGCTTCTTTACTATGCTAAGAAACCGAATATTATTAACAATGTAGAATATATGATTGGAATCGATAATGCACTAGCAATGCACAATATATCAAAGTTTAAACTCACCGAAATGGCAGGTTCTTTTAATAACAGCGACTTGCTCCAAAAATACGTTTTTCTTAATTTAAATGCTGAGGAGCTTTCAAAGTACTTCGATAATGGCCGCATTCTTTTAGGAAAACTGATTGATGACAATATCGATGACTGTATCGCAAAAATAGATGAGAGAAAGTTTAATGACTCTGTCAAGGTTGTTATTAATCTTCTTAACACATTAGGAGTAATCAAGAATACCAAGCCGTTAGTACTTCACAATATGGTTAAAATTGCAGGAACTGATGGTCGAGTTGTAGTATCAGTTTTTGATGGCGCCAAATTCGAGGAACATGCTCAGGATATTTATAAGTCTATAAGAAATATTGTTGGCAAGTTCGATCTGGATGACTTTGATTTTGACAAGACTGAATTTGCTTCAGCCTCTTATTACAGTAAATGGTTCACCTTTCAAGAAGCCAAAAATTTTATGGAGAAAGCAGGTTGTACAAAAATCCGTTTGAGGAACATTCAAGACATTGCTCTTTTTGTCACCAGTGAAATTAAGAAATAGTTCAAAAAGCCGCAGGTATGTAGGTTGAAGATGATCTTGTGGCATTTGGATTTCCTTCGATATAAAGACGAGAGAGTTTCGACTAGACCATTTGGAATCCGTGAAGTGCTAAGTAAAAAGAACAAAGGAAGTTTTGAAAATGCACTCATGGTACTTACTTGTGTGGAAAGAGACGATGATTCGAAGGAAATAAAGGAAGCTGTAGAAGAAATACGCAAAACAATTCAGACAATAAAAAGCACAAGAAAAATAGTAATCGTTCCATTTGTTCACCTTAGTGAATCAATTGCGGATCCCAAGAAAGCTATCATGGTCTTACAGATAGTACGCTCAGAGCTCATATCTTTCAATCTGGATGTAGATACGATTTCCTTTGGCTATCATAAAGGTTTTGAATTACATTTTCGTGGTTATGGACACCCTTTGGCTGTAGCTTTTCGAAGTTTCCCAAGAAAAAGAACATGACATATACGTTTTGTCCTTTTCTTTCGATTTTTTTCTTTATTAGAAAAATATAAGCTTAGAAAGTTTCCTTAATATGATCATAGTTCTAGGATGGAAATTCATGGCTGAGAAGAAAAAGAAATACGTCATCAATGTTGATTTCCATACAACTTCAAGAGTTCATCTGAATCCCCTTTACTTCGATGATATGTGGTGTAGGCTTAACGAGGAGAAGATGCGTAAAGATGGAGGTAAGGTTTACGTTACAGCGGAAGAAGCACTGAAATATTTGAGCGGAGAAAAAGCACTTGTCTTTGATGGGAAACCAGTTACGAATTTAGAAAAATGTCTAAACTGTTCAGAGCGTGGAAGACAAAGCGTTCATTGGGATATATTATAAGATTATCAGTATTGAAGCGATGTGCCAGTCACTGCAAGTGAAACCTATGTAATAGAGAGATTGAAGGGAACAGAGAGGCTAAAGAGAGACTAAGCATAACCGTGTTCTATTGTAATTTCGAGTTAAAACCATAAATATTATCTTCTTTGGGTTTGAAGTTATTTTGGGTGATTGGAATCTTATTTCAAAATGAGAAAGCGCTTAGAGAATATGTCTGCAAGAAACTTGTAGAAGGCAATTATGAGATCATAGGGACTGAAGCGACAGTTTATGGAGGCAAAAGAATAGATGTAATGGCGAGAAACGTAGAGAATAAAACTGTTGCCATTGAAGTCAAACGTTTTAATCGCATAGGAATTGCAGATGATATAAGGAAACTTGAGCGTTTAGGATTTTTACCTGAAATTGACTTATTTTATGTAGCTGTACCTAAAATGAATTTGCAAGGAGACATGCTGGGCTTTGCAAAGAAACTTGGAGTTGGAGTTATCGGAATTACAGAAGAAGGACTAGAATGGTTAGTTGATTCTGACGAAAAATCGCCTGTTGCACTATACAAATCTACTGACTTACCAAACATCGTGATCCCTGGAAGAGAATTTCAATTTCAAATATTTGTCAAAAATAATGGAGGAAAAATGGCTCGGAATATTGAAATAATGTATATGCCAGCTTGGCCATTCCGTGTACCGAAGGGTGAAAAGAATCACAAATTTATCAAAGAACTCATGCCTGGAAAGCAGAAACAGATTTCTTTTAAAATTAAGGTAAAGAATGACGCCGAAGAGGGAAGGCACCCTCTTTTTAGCAGGATGACTCTGCCTGGAACGCAAGCTGTTGATTCGCTGTATCATTTAGAAGTCAGAAAAGAAGTCAAATGAAACTGTCTCATGCATGCATAAAGAAATTATAGAGAACTGAGAGGTTGAGGAGAGGCTGAGGAGACAGAAGGGAGACTTTATTGTTGTCTTTTTCAGCTGCCTCCAATCGTTTATGCATGTAATTCATTCTTCGGTGGTGGTGGGGGCGGGGAGGGCGGGGTACTGTCTTGTCTATTGACATTTTGTAGCACAGTTGCGTTCAAGATACACTTTCAACAGCTGCATGCATGCGATCAGAATGCACATACTCAGCGTTGAAATGCTTAAAATGTGAGGACAGACAGTATTGGTTGTGGAGAGGACCAAACTTGGTAACGACTGAAGAACAACTAGACAAGATAACTCAAGAATTCATCGAGTCAGTTCGCACTCTTTTCAAGAAAGGAATACTCACGAAAGAAATGCTTCAAGACTATAGGGAAGCAAAAGCAGCACTTCATGGTCTTTTGGAATCAGCCTTTATCAGTGCTGGTTGGCGCATAGGTTTTTATCCAATTGTCGAGCCAAGAGTCCCTTTAGATTCTCCACTTGTCCCTGGAGACTACTCCCCTCAACTCAAGGGAAAGCGAAGACGAAACCAGTTCAGACCTGACATTGGTTATTATCGAGCAGAAAAACTTGATATTTTCATTGAATGCTGCACAACTGATGAAGCGAAGGAATTTGAACCTTCCAAATTGCATGCACACATCACAAAAAGAGATGCATTTTTGCATTTTGTGAAGCATGCTAAAGTTTCAGCGTTCATAATGTGTGTTGTGCTTCCCAGCGATATGGTTCGAAGACCACCATGGAAATGGGCTAAAGAATCTAGCAATGATTTTTTCACAGAATTTAAGCTTGGATGGAGTCAATTGGCAAACAATCTGCATCAACACATTCCGACTCGACTAATTATCTTGAATGAGAACGGAGTCTATTCCAGCAAAACGTGGCACGCCTATCTGGAATGAGTGTTAGAGTTTTTTGGAAGCCGATGAGATTTTTGGACACTTTCTTGTTTTAACAAGTTTCAGGGAACGTTTAGGATTTCTAATTTCTAAATTCTAACCCGTATATTATTTAGAATTTCTAATTATTTTATTCATTTAGAAAATAGAAATTAGAAAATCAAAATTTTGTAAATACGCGTTTTGAACAGTCCTGTAGTGTACGTACACTGTGGAAATGAAGAAAATGAGCGAAGAGCTTGACACAGTAAACTGCTCTTATAAAAAGCCAGCAACACTTATTCTACAATAGTGGAATAAAGTAAAACGAACTAGATTCTTGGTGATCAGAATGGGAAAAAAATTAGTCTTTAAGGAATGCAAAGTATGCAATGGCATTGGCATATTATCATCATCCGGCAGGCCATGTTCAGCCTGTGGCGGAAGGGGTTTTCTTATTCTGGAAGAATCAAATGCTGAAGAAAGTAGAGTGGAAATCTTTGCAAAAACTCTTCTAAGGAGAATAAGAGATTTTGTCGATTCGGAGAAAATGAATATAGAAAGACTGCCAAAATGGATTAAGTCTGCGAAAGTGAAGATAGCGCATCTAAACAATAGTAACATCATTTTATACGAAGCCGCTTACTCGAATAAAGATGAATATGTTCATTATGGAGAGGTAAAAACAGACCTTCAATTCTTTCTTGGGCTTCCTGAATATACTCCAATCGGGGCGAGTTTTAAAGCTCCACGAACAGAAAACAAGGCCTTGATCATACTCCATGGTGAATATGCTGAAGGCAAACAGGTTATTTTTGATATCACAACTCCGAATTCAGCACTTTTCAATGTCGGATACCTCGCTTACCACTCACCAATTGCCATTCTTAATATATTTATGCAACTCAGCTTGTCTGGCAATGTCTTAGCAATACGTTTTGTGCCTTTTGCAGTATACATTCATGACAATGATATTACGCATTTTCCTGAAATTTGGGATAAGAGTGCTTCTTATATCAAAAGCTCACTCCTGTCAATTCATGAGTCTGAGGGAGATTATTACGAATCAGTTAGAATTGAGAAAAACGCTTTCCTAATTAGGAAGGAAAAATCCGTTATTGTGTTTGGAAAAGACAGTGTTCCTGATACGCTTGCTGAGCTTGAACAAGTTCGAGACTACCTGAAAGGAAAGGGATATGACGCATATTTACTGAGAGAATTACCAGAACATCCCGCAATGTCCATTGAGCAGAAGGTAAAGTTGTGGTCATTGGCCTCTAGATTTTGTGTAATGATTGATCGACAACCTTCTGGGCACCTTGTTGAATATCCTTATCTAGAAAGTGTAGGAGCCATATTAGCTCTATTGAGACCTAAGAAAGGTGGATCAACATATATGATTGGAGATTCGCGTGTCAAAGGTATTCGTCATATCGAAACGTTTCATTTCGATGAAACACCATTTGAGGTTATGGAAAAAGTCATTGATTGGGCAGAATCACTGGTGCAGGAACAGATTAAAGGATATGAAAAAGTTTATCCTTGGAGAAAAGAAAAACGTTGATTATAATGTCACCTTTAGTACTACTCACTCATTCCCAGTAGTTTGCTTTGATAATCTTTTCATTGAGTCTTAACATAAGACCCCAAGCTTTCAATATCTGAAACCCCAAAATCTCTTTAACCAAAGTTGAATAATTTAGAACAAGACACAAAGTAACGTGGGGAAAATGCAGTGAATAGTAGCAAAAAAGAGAATCTCAGGGATTTCATCAAAAAAGAGATCAAGAAGAGCGGATTCCCTCTAGAAGTTCTTTCATCTATGATTCTCGATAAGAATGGTTGGGATGTGACTCCTCATCTGCTCTTCTACAATGAATTGGAGGAATGTTATAATGAAATAGATATATATGCCTCCAAGCAGAGCACACGAACTGAGTTCAACGACGCGATGGAGACTTTGATTATCGAATGCAAAAAGCAAGAGAAAAAGCCTTGGGTATTCTTCAGACAGAACCAACCAAATACTGATTTTGCCACTCTTAACGTAACGCCAGAAAGTGCAAAAGAATCTTTTGGCAAAGGTTTCTCACATCATTATTACTTCAGAAGGAAGCCTTGTGGCTATCATTTTCCTACTTTTGTTGCGAGAGGAAAGCCTGATGTTATACTAGACACGGTTAATCATCTTCTTGACTCACTGAATTTCGCCCAAAATGCGACGACCCGTCTTAATGAAAAGTTCGGGGTTCAACTCCTGGAAGTCTTTTATCCGGTGATAATATTTGATGGAAAACTGTTTTCGGCTAGAATAAAACCTAATGGCGACATTAGTATCACAAAATCAAAGCATCTTCAATTGAAAGTCTGCAGAGCAATAAAAGAACCTAAGCTGATAGAACTGAGTCGAATCGGGATGCGGTGGGAAATTAAAAAAGAATATGTGGTAGATATCGTTACAAAGGATTCGCTTGATGACTTTTTGAAATATTTTCCTTGAACAACTGTAACGTCCAAGCAGTCTTTCTTGATAGTCTCACCATTGTGCCTTCACATAAGGTCCTAGGCTTTCAATGTCAGAAACGCCAACAAAATCTCTCAGTGCAAAAGGTTGTTGAAGATACATTAAATCTTATTTATCACAAAAACTTCTCCCTCAACCTCCACAAACTTACCACACACCTCATATTGACCAATTTCCTCACAATTCAAGAACTTCTCACAATTTAGACAAACTTCAATTCGCTCTCTCTTCAATTTTTTCTCTAACTCTTCTTTCTTCATATTCATCGATTATCAAATGAAATGCTTGGATTACACTAAAATCCTTGATAACGCTCCCATCGAACTATCAACTTGCTGCACGTTTCTGGAAGTCAACGTTCTGAAGAACTTGTGGTCAGTGGAAGCTGGGCAGCTTGGATTGAGCGTAGAATTTCTAAATTTATAATTTCTAATTTGAGCGAGATTTTAGAAATTCTAAATTTTCCTTCTGATTAGAAATTTAGAAAATTATAAAAATGGCGAGTCTTGAAGCAGTCTCCCCAAAGTCTCCCTGTTAGCTTCTGTGGTTTCACTTGTACCCGCGCATTTTAAAGATTCCATGGGATCTTACGATAGCAATCTTTCAACCGCTTCTCTTAGGTCTGAATCTGTCTCCTGTTCCTTTTTCTGCTTATCGATGCTCGCTTCAACATCTTTCATCATATCGATTATTTCAAGTAAAGTGGGTTTGCGAATTCTCCAAGCAATCCCATTGGAAGTGATGACATCTTTTGTCTCAATCTTTCTTGGGTGAGTAAGCGTTTGTCTAACTTCTCTCATCTTGCTTGAAGGAACAGAAACAGATGGCGGTAATCCTGACCTTTTCATCGATTTTTTAGTTTCTCTCCAACTCTTTGCGTGAGGGAGAATTTCAGCATAGGGTTTTTCTCCTGAGGCAGCTAATTCAACAATCTCACTTTCGTAGGTTTCTGCTTGCTTCGCCAGTTTACTGAACTGTTGATAATGTCTTTTCATCAATCTGAGTTGCTTCGCTGCCTTCTTTTGGAGTTGGTTTAATCCACCTTCATAAAGGATAGTGATAATATGTTCAAGAGTATTTTTATTCACACTTGGCTTATAGAATACCTTACGACCTTTTTTCTCTTTTTCGATTATGTCTTTTCGAACGAGAACCTTAAGATTTCTCCACACTTCTTCTCTCTTAAGACCAGTTTTGTCAACTATTTCTTGCCCATAGAGTTCTCCATATTCCCTCAGAACAAGAAGAATGTACAATTGGTTCTTGTGCCCTGATTCTTTTGGTCTTCCCCTCATTGCAATCCGTGCGGGTTAATTCACAATTGTCCTTTAAGCCTTTCTATTGAGGATGAAAATACATGTACACACATGGGAATCCACTTCAAGCATGCATGCAAGCCAATTGGAGGTTCTCTTGGTGAAAGACGACGACAAGAAAGCTGACGTGACGATTAGACGGCTGATGCGTTCTTCATTTATCAAAAGGTTAAGCCGTCGTTATCCAATTGACATATTCTCCGATAGAAATAATATCGTAATTCGCATTGAACTGAGAGGCAAACGTAAAGAACTGATTGATGTTTTCGACATTGAGGTCAGCGAAGAAGGCACCTTAGATGTTGAACAAGCGTTGCATTACGTTATAATGAGTTGGGAGTTGGGATTAGGCAACGCTGAATGGGAAGCTGGAATGAAAAATATCCGACAAAGCGAGTTTTAAGAGAGACATGCTGCGATGGGAATCATTGAAACAGATAATCCGTTAATCTATGCGAGACGACTCGGCAAAAGCGTTTTTGGCGCGATTGGAGCAGCAGTCACCGAGACTTTAGAGATATGCTACTGCTCTAGACTCTTGCCGGATTTCTTGGATAATCCCTACTTCCGACCAAATCAGAATGCTCTACTACTGTGGGCACCTTCGTTCTACAAAAGTACTCTTCTCTTAGCTTTCTCGAAAACAATTCCTGCAAACCTAGGAATAACTGATATCAGTTCGCAGACGCTTGAAACGCTCTATGGTAGTTTAGATAAAGAGGGAAATTTCATTGAGCCAGCTCTCGTTGGAAAATCTTTTGTTATCGTTACTGAGTTGAGTGCCTTTCTTGGTTCAGGTCTAATTATGCGAAACATGGTTAACTTGCTTAATGTAGCACTTGAAGGTCAGCCAATAACACGTAGATTACTAAAACTTGTTCAGCCTTATAAAGCGAATATTGTTTCTGAGTTAAGTAAAAAGGGCATATTGTGGAATCCAAAGGAGGGCACGATTTCATATATTCCGAGAGCAAGTTTCATAGTTGGCACCCGACCTTTGCCAAACAAAATTTTCACATATCTTAAATCGTCGGGTTTTTTTAGTCGCTTTTTGATTGAGCAGTACGAATTTACTGACGAAGAATTAATTGAAGACTTCTATGTGATTAGGAGAATCGATAAAGAAGCAATTGAAAAACTGAAAGAAATCAATCTTCGTCTAAGTCAAGTTTCTGTCAGCAAGCTGGTGACTCCTTCAGCAACGATGTTAGATGATGCCTTTTCCAACTTAGAGCAGTTAGCTAGAAACGCAATGATTGATAACCGATATCTTCGGTTAAGCGATGTTCTTAATCCAAGAATAAAGGACAACGTTATTCGACACTTTGTCAGTTATGCCTTTTTACGTTCCGCAGTCAACAGTGGGTTTAGACATTTGGACGAAATCCAGTATAGCCAAGAAGATTTCAACTATATAATCAAAAAGCTGCCAAAATTCTTAGAGTCGACTATTAATCCACTTTTTGTTGAAGATCTTTCTCCTCGATTGGCAAAAGCTCGACCTAAGAAACGTGCAAAGGAAATTATGCTTACATTCCTGCATGATGGGAGAGAAAGAAGTAGAAAGGAGATTTTAGCTCATGTTTTGTCAAAAATGAGAATTTCCACCGCAACCATCGACAATAGTCTCAAAGAATTGACTCATGACGGATTGCTAGAGCAAGTTAGGCATGGATTCTACAGAATTGCATCATAAGAGACATAACTACAGCAGGAGGTGGAAACATATTCACGCTTGATTTGAAGAAAAACAAGAAGATAGCTCAAAAATTACGTGCATGCAAACGAAAAGCTAGGGAATTGTTGCTTGATGGGCCTATAAAGACCAACATATTATGGCACAGACTTCACCAGTTTAGCGATGTTCGACAA
This sequence comes from Candidatus Bathyarchaeota archaeon, assembly GCA_023131225.1. Taxonomy (NCBI): domain Archaea; kingdom Thermoproteati; phylum Candidatus Bathyarchaeota; species Candidatus Bathyarchaeota archaeon. The sequence continues at coordinate 53,029 of JAGLZW010000025.1, forward strand.
CGAGTCTTAGAGAATCTGCTTAATGAAGAGGTAATTAAGGTTGAATGGCGTTTAGATTCTTGGAGACCCATATCATACTACAGACTCAAAGAAAAGACAAACTAAACTGAGTAACCCGTTAGGCGCTCAGATAACAACTTCAAAAGCGCAATACAACTGCCAATATACGTGATTGGAATAGATCTTTAGGTTTCCACTTTCCGTGCGTGCCAAAACTTAACCTATATATCAACTAGACAGGCAACAGTATCGAAGAATCGCTACAAACATTCTGGGGACTTCATGGAAGGATTTCGGTTTTGTTCGATTCTCAGACAAGATTGAAATGTTGCTGTCATGCAATTTCTATTTTGGGTGATTGTGACGTCTGAAGAAGAGGATGAGTGGTTTTTCTGGTTTGAAGAGGAGACAGATGAGGAGGATGAAGATGAAGAAGACGGTTGAGACCGATTTTGCCATTGATGATTTGAAAGCCATAAAGATCGCTGGCAAGTTGCTTGACCTTTTCTACAACCGCAAAGGCTTTTTTGAAGGCTATTCTATGCCTGAGTACATCTTACCTCGCAATCTAGAGGAAGGAAGTAGGGAGCACGCTCTCTTCCTGACTTACGTTATTTCTATTGACTACATGACTGACGCAGTGATGCTGTGGAAGAGGTCGAGAGGTACTTACGAGCTTTATCCAGAAAGGTTTACTCCCAAAGAGATTTTGAAAGTTAGCCCAAGAACTGTTGAGATCCTCGTTAAGAACTTGGGAGCCAGATTTTATTCAAACGCTGCGAGAACATGGATCAAGATATCTAGGCTGCTTGTTGACAAATACGGTGGCGATCCAAGAAACATAACTAGAGAACCCTTGACGATCATGGAAATTAAAAAGCGTCTTCAAGACTTTCCCTATCTTAGAGGTAACAAGTTGTCAAACTTCTACATTAGAGCGATGGGTGAAACAGGAGTCTTCAAAGTTGAGAACCTTAATGAGCTTGATATTCCAGTTGACAAGCAGGTAGCTAGATTCACAATGTACACTGGGGTTCTCAGACTTCTGAGCGAGCAGTTTACAGGATGTGTACATGAACCTCCATTAAGAGGTCTCATAGAAGAGGCTTGGAGAAATGCTGCCAGGAAATTGGGCACTCCTCCTTGGAAACTTGACGAGCCTATCTGGACAATAGGATCGAAGCTGTGCAGTGGAAGAAAATGTGTAAAATGTCCTGTCGAAGATTTGTGTGTGAAAACTAAAGGAATAACGTTCAAAGAAAACACCGTCATATGGAGACGAGCTAGTTGAAGACTCTAGGTTTGATTTCGTGCACTAAGTCAAAACAGAGTTATCTTTGTAAAGCTTCTGAGATGTATTCAGCTTCAGATTTGTTTAGGAAAGCGTACTCCTACGCCACTAAGAATTATGATTTTGTCGCCATCCTAAGTGCAAAGTATGGCTTACTATTTCCAGATGATAAAACAGAGCCATACGACCTGACGTTAAATGTTATGAATTCTAATGAGAGGAAAGAATGGGCTGAAAGAGTCTCCAACCAGATGAAAAGTAGGCTAAGGCTACTGGATTTTGACAAAGTCTTCTTTCATGCTGGCAGGAAATATAGAGAACACCTTATTCTAAAATTGAGGGATATGGGTATCCTTTGTGAAGTTCCGTTGGAGCATCTTGGGATTGGCGAGCAGAAAGCTTGGTATAAAAAACATGACACGAATACATTTGACCAAGTACTTTGAGCTTGTATCTTGTAAAGAGCTCTCATAAAATCGGTGTGCTAACTATTTCCTGAAGCAAGAGCTTTTTCTTCATCCATGATTTGGAATTGGATTTCACAAAACGCCTCACAGATTTCAGGGACTAGATTTTGCATTGCTCTAATCGTAATTAGTCCCATCATTGTCGGTTTTGTTGATAGAAGGCAAGTTGTAATCTGGCATAAAGAAATAGCTGCACTTTGACCTGGGTCAGCTAACCCAAAATTGCTTGGTCCAGCCAGAAGCAATTCCCTTTTGGATCTGTCCTGAATTAATCCAAGCTTGAACAATATTCCTTTTGGTCCAGAATGGATATTGTAACAAGCCATATTGTAATATGGTCGAAGCTTATCAAGCTTAACATGTTTCTCGATTTCCGTAAAACTCCTCTTCTTCAGAATTTTCTTTGATATCCATCCATAAGGATATTCTTGTCTGAAATCTTTTCCATAGATTTTGCAGATGCTCGCGCGAGCCTTTTTGATTTCTGCCAATTCTTTCTCACTTAATGGCTCATACCCCAGTTCACGACAGTGTTTTTGATATGCAAGAGCTTGTCGATAGCTCACGATGATCTCATATTGGAGAAAACGTTTCGCGGCATCTTGTCCGTGCTCCCAAATAAAGAAGGAGACACATGCGATTTCATGGAGCGTTCTCCATCGAGCATAGGCGCCATCAGCAAAACCGTGTTTTAGTAGAGAAAGTATTTCAGATCCGATCTGGCAACCTCGTGCGTGTAGTCTTGTTAATACATCAAACTTGTAGTTGTTGGTTTTGGATGCTTCATCTCTATACTCTTTGTTGAATTCTGCTCCTGCTTCTAAGGCAATAACCAAGAATGTTTCTAACAAGTCAATGGGCTTTTTCCATCTTTGGAAGAGACGCTTTTCGAATCCTTGCCCGTATCTTCTTCTTTCCTTAAGCATCTGGGAGCTTTTTGATTTCAGTTCCTTCAATAGAACATCTGCAGATTCAGGTATAGTTTTGGAAATGACTTCTTGTACTACTTCAGGTATTTTGTTAGCAGGTATTTTTTTGCCAGAATCCTTCAGCGCTTGTAGAACCAAATGCCAAAACCAGTCGTCTTGATACATGTCAACAACTTGGGCGAAACATCTTTTAAAGCGTGCTGTATAAGCGCAGAAGAGCGAAACGCGTATACCCTTATTCGGCAAGATTTATGCTGGTGTTCTCCGCCATGCGCGCGCGCTTGGAGTAAGACTTTAATGGTCAATAATTGTATCGATTATTTTAGAAGAATCGAATAACTGAAATATATGGGCCGTCCAAAATGATCAGAAACTATGAATCGTTGGTTAATAAGCTTGCAAATATCAAATCTTATGTTGAGTTCCATCCATGTATGCTGCCAAAGGGGGTTTCCAGATATGAATTGATAAATTTTTTTGAATTTTTGTCTCCGATAATGTTAATACTACATGGTTCCACTATTTCGAGTGCGAAGTTTTCGATGAAAAAAAGCAGCGATTTGGATATAGTATGCGTATCTTCAAAAGCAGCTTTCTGGCCTTTGGAGCAATTGTATAAAAGAGTGAAAGAAAATCTTGAGAATGAAGACATCAAAATTGACGTATCAATCATAACTTATAATGAATTAATATCAATAATAGAGGGCGAGTCTTCTTTGAGCACTTCATTCAGGCATGGCTTTTCATTATTGTATCAGAAGGGAAGAGGATGAACTATTCAGATCTAACTAATTATTGGATAACAAAACATAACGAAAATTACTACAAGTATATGAAAAGCATCAAAGAGCCAAGATATGGCGTGAAGACTTTCTTTTTGAATTCTTATTATCTCTTTAGAACTCTGGGGAAAGAATGGGAAAATTATCTAGAAAGATATCCGAATCTTTTCAAAAGAGATCCAGCAAATGATTACTATAAGTATCGTGATCCTACCGAAAGAGGCAATGAAAGACAAAATTCATTAGAGTGGACAACAGCGTTCGAAATAGTTGCAGAGTTTGGTTTTCCTCATAATGAATCCGCGAAAGAAGATTTTCTAATGTATTCTACAAGTTTCTTGGGAAAGGCTATGAGATCACCAAATGCACGGTGGGTAGATTTTATGTTAGCCTCCGCTGTTGCACATTTACCTAACCAATATGTTGATGTTAAAGAGTGGTTTCCTTCTCAATTGGAAAAATATGTTCAAAATGGAGATTTAAGTCCTCATCAATTAATGATATATCTCAAGGCGTTAAGGCAATATGAAGGGCATGGCGAATTACGTGCCAGAATTGTCTCAAAATTGCTGAATTGGATCCGAAATCCAGTTGAAAACTACGCGCGCAGACAGATTCTTATTTGGGCTCGGCTGATTACAAGAATGCAATGGTTGGAAGATCTCGCAGAATCAGAAATCAAAGAAATGATAGCAAATCACTTCATTCTTGCCCTCAATAGTGTAAACTACATCGATTGGTTATACTCTCCTATGATCCTTGAGGCCTGTTTCATATGTGCGGACGGAACAAAAAAGGACAATATCCAGAGTGTATTGGGAAGGAATTTGACACCTTCCGCCTTTTTCAAATTTCAGGAATTGTTTCCGTTTTTGAATCCAAAGGATAACGCTCTTGAGGTTCAGAGTTATGTGACCAAAATAAAAGAAAAATGCAAACCAAGTGTGTCTGAAGAGGAGTGTAGAGATTGTATGAAAAATAAGCAAGGAGATTGTTGGATTAGAATTCTTGCGAAACTAACAAATACTGAACCAAAACTGCATTCTGGATATGAGATAGCAGATAAAGTAATCTATTCGCTGCAACAGGGCGTATATATCGTTATAAAGTCAGATCCTATTTCAAGGCAAAGGGGTGAAGGAGATGTACTATACCGCCAGTGCGGGTCACTATTTTCTATTGACTATGCATTAGTACTCTATTTGAATCCGTGTGAAACAGCTCCTTTTGTTATCGAAGAGATTAGAAGAGCAGCATCAAATAGCGCAAAGAATCCTCGATTTGAGGTAATTGACCAAAAATATATTCGTCAAATGTACAAGGAATATTTAAGAAGAGAAGAAACGAACCAGAAATATGGGTCATTCTAGCGTGCACACATGTGCGGTGAGTTTAAGTCTTTTTAGCGATTTCATGCCATGTATTATGGGGAAACAGAACTTGGATAACATGAGCTTATGACTTTTATGTCAATACCTTCAAGTTTGCTTTGTCATATATTCTCTTCAGTCTTTGCTGTCCTTTTCCTGTGTAGTGCTTTGCAAGAACATTTCTTGGAGCTCTTCTTTAAGATATCTACAGATGCGTACGCATATGACGTAGCGTCAAGTGGAAGATTCTTTCAGAAAAGATAATAGTTTCTAAGACATATTGTATTTGGGAGAAAAAGTGAGACAAGCAACTGCAACGGTCATGGTGGTTTTGCTTCTGATTGGCATGATAACCTTTGCATTCAAGGTTATGGCCCACTCACCTGAGCCTAAGCGAGCACGCGGTTACTATCCGTTCGAACTAACCTTTAGGAGAGACCTGGGGAACTTGACTGATTCGACTCCAGAAATCGAAGAACTCTACATCAAAAGCTACTTAGATATGACACCAATCGCCTTGTGGGCATTCGTCAAATTCAACTATACTCAAGGGCTTTCAGATTTGGAAAAGATAGCCTTACAGGACAATGTGCAAGATGAGTTGGAATCAAAATGGTACATCAACTTCGTTGAACGAAACTATGCCATATGGATTCCTGAGGATCCTCCTCCGTGGCCTGGATTTGAAATCGGAGCTCTGAACGTGAGATTTGTCAGCGTGTTTCCAGTCTACACCATCAATTCAACTCTAGGCTACAAAACGATTCAAGAGGCAATAAACGCAAACGAAACCCTGGAAGGACACACAATCTTCGTATCTTCAGGAACATACTATGAAAATGTAGAACTAAACAAATCTGTTTCGTTGATGGGAGAAGATAGAGAAACAACCATAATCGATGGAAATGGAACCTTGAGTGTCCTTAAGGTAGTGGCAGATAATGTCAATGTCACGAATTTCACCTTAAGGAACGGTGAAGTCGATGGTATATTTGTGGAGAACGCAAGTCATTGCCATCTGAAGAACAATATAATAGACGAAGTTGCATGGGGGATTGTTTTAGAAAACTCCAACTTCACTGAGGTCTCTAACAACAACATAACTGGTTGTCCTTGGGTTGGAATCTCCCTTGAATCGTCTAACCACAACATTATCTCTCGAAATAACATAACAGATAATTGGTCGGGAATTGAGTTATGGCGGTCGAGTTACAATAACGTATCTGGCAACCATTTAGCCGAAAACGAGGCAAGCATACTTTACGCGTATTCTGACTACAACACTTTTTCTGAAAATAACATAGAAAATACTGATTCGATCGGCATCGGCAGCGGTACTTCAGACTACAACAACGTATTTGGCAATAATATAACAGCATTTAACGGTATCTGGCTCGACTCTTCATATGGTAACAATATTTCTGGAAACAAAATTACAGGCGAAAATACCGGCATATACTTGGGTTTTAGTGATGGCAACAGCGTTTCCGCAAACCACGTAATAGAAAACAATGAAGGGATGAGCATCTATGAATCTTATTACAACGACATTTATCACAACAACTTCATAAACAACAAGATTCAAGTCGACACGAGTTATTCGGTCAATACTTGGGATGATGGCTACCCTTCGGGTGGCAACTTTTGGAGCAACTATAATGGCAATGACTTGGACCATGATGGTATAGGAGATATCCCTTTTGTAATTGATGTGAACAATACAGACCACTATCCTCTAATGAAGCCTCTCTTGTGGTGGAACCTTGCAGACGTTAACTATGACTTCAAAGTTGACATTTATGATGTTGTTTTGGCTTGCAGTGCCTATACTTCTACTCCTTCAGATCCTCACTGGAACCCGCATTGCGACATAGCTGAACCATATGGAATCATAGACATATTCGACATAGTCATGATAGCTGGAAGCTATGGAGAAGAATACAATCCATAAGACATCAAATCCTCTCAACTAAGAACTTTAAAGCCAGCTTTATCATATATCCGTTTTAGTCTCTCAAGACCATTTCCAGTGTAATGCCTAGCTAACACATTCTTTGGTGCTCTTCCTTGAAAGACGTCTACAAATCTGTCTGGCACCATCAACTCGCCAAGCATAGTTGAATGCCACTTACGCAGCACTTGAGGTCTTATTCTACAATCAGCTGCTTCACTTGCTTTTTGCCATATCTGTCTGAATTGTCTGTGACCAATCCTGAATAATCTGCTGTTGTCATCATTCCTTGAAGCAAGATACTTCTGCAGATACTTCTCGCACTCTTCATTGTAGAATGTTACGCCAGCTCTCTTCGTCCTCGTGTCATGCTTGGCTTTGACACATCGTAAGTCGAAGTGCACATCATCTTTTGACAAGTTAAGAGCCTCAGAGCGTCTCAAGCCAGTTGTCGCAAAGAACAGGTAGATTGCTTTCTCCTTGTCAGTGTCTAATGCTTCGAATCCCTTCTTTAACTGTTCCTTGGTTGGGAGATGTTGCTCATAATTCTCTGGAACATAAGTGTGCTTCAAGCTATTCAGCAAGTCTATTCTCTGTAGGTATCTTCCGATGAACGCTTTCAACGCGTCGATTATGTTGTTGTAGGTTCTTGGAGCTTTGTCAACGTACAATTTCAGAAACTCTCTGACAGCCATTCTCGATACTTTGCCAACTGAAAGCTTCAAGAAACGCTTGGCAACATTCTTGTAGTCTTTGCTAACTTCCTTCGACAATCTCTCTTCGACTTTGAGGTATTCCCAGAAGTCAGTTACAATCTTATCAATATCATCTATAATCAAAGAATTGTCTTGGATGCACTGGGCTCTGGACCCACTGACGAGAGTTCGAATCTCTCCCGGGCTACCAACCACACACTTCTCACACATATTTGAAGAGTAGATGCTCTGAAAACTGTTAATCAGCTGTTTCAAGTGGTTTTCACACGTCTTAGAAAGATTGAAGCCTAATTCACGTGTTTTTTTGACTATTTCATCGTCAAGATAGAGGACGACATTTCTTTTGTGCGTCATTTTGCATTCGCAACCTCTTGCGCACGAGGGGATCACAGGTTCGATGTTATAACTTTGATGCATGATCACTGATTGTATATGCGCGCATAAGTTTCTTAGGAACACCGTAAACGTATTGCTACCCAAGAATTAGCGATCGCAATAATAGAGAAAAAAAGAAGTCTCAAAATAATGTAGATCTTGTCATCCCTTTTTTTTGGGTGGAAGCTTGCTTGCCGTATCGGCTAGCATCGTACGTCACTTGACGGTACAATGCTAATATTTCCTTTGTCGCATATAGTATCGGATAGAAATGAAAGCGGTAAATACGCGAAAACTGGTTTTTAAGAGAAATACGTGGAATATGGGGAACGAGCAAGAATTCGTCCAATACTGTAAGCATAGCCTTATGACGCCACACAGCTGGAAGAGGAGCTAGCATGAAAGAATACCAGATTTTGAAGAAGAAATTAGGTGTTCCTGATAACCTGATGTCGATTTTAACGAGACTAGTATCGCAGGAAGAAAGCCAAGTTTTAGCTTTGATAACGGAAGAGTTTCTCACAGCTTTCACTATTGCAGAAAAACTTGGAGAGAGGAACCCGGAGAAGCTTTCTTCAATTCTCAAAACCCTTTATCAGAAGGGCTTTCTTTATAAGAAGACGATTGATGGTGAAGAAGCCTATCGGTGTAGGAGCTTCTACGACATAATTCGATCACATCTCGAAGAACATAGATACAATGAGTTAGAATTCAAGAATCTTCATATGCTTCAGCAATACTATATGTCAACAAGGGTTAGAAAAACCGAAAAGACCATAAAAAATGGCGAGCTGAAATATTCTTCTGCAGTCATACCTGTAAAGGAAGCATTTTTCCCAAAACAATATGTACTGCCCACACAACAAGCCATTGAATTCCTGAGGAAAGCCAAAACTATCGGTCTCGCCAAGTGTGGATGTCGTGTGGCCTTCAAAAACTGCGACAACCCTGTAGACACCTGTCTTCTCTTGGATGAGGAGGCTGAATATCTAATATCGCGAGGGCACGCCAAAAAGATACAAATTGAAGAAGCAAAGAAGGTTCTCAAGATTGCAAATGAAGCTGGTCTAGTCCATCTCACGTTGTACTTGCCTGGCCAGAAAATCTATGCCGTTTGCAGCTGTTGTCCATGTTGTTGCCACGATCTGCAAGCGCTATTAAAGTATGGAAAGACTTTCTTCACGGCCAAATCTGACTATGTTGCAACATGCGATACAGACCTTTGTATTGGATGTGGCGTATGTGTTGAAAGATGTGTATTTGGTGCCAGAGAAATGCAAAATGGAAAATCGGTGGTGAAAGAGGAAAATTGTTATGGATGTGGACTATGCGTTGCAACATGTCCCACGAATGCCTCTGAGCTTATCCTTCGAAAGAAAAATAGCGCAGTAAATTGAAGGAGAGAGGATGATGTTAGGTGAACTCGATGAAAAGGCAAAATTGAAGCGTGCAGGTGGACTACTCAATTCAGTCATAAAGGGTTTGAACGAAAATAACTTGGAAACTAGGCAGAAGATTATAGAACTATGTGGTGAACCTTGCGCATGCGAGGACGGAGACCTCGACATCGCCAAAAAGATCGCTGAAGAGTGCACGTGCTAACCATTCTGAACCAAAAGAAGAGGAGATTAAGGAAATCTTAAAAAGGAGAAAAGGACGACCAGAAGCGTGCGCATCACCATTACTGATTCTGTCTTTTCCCTTAGTTTTATGACTTGTGGAAGAAACTTCAATCTAATAGAAAAAAGGGAAGTGGTGGTTATTAGCTTTGGTTTTCTTTTCCGCTATCTCGTTCATTTTAAGGATATATTACTGTACCCGTTGCATCCATTTCCGCGTTTGTGAACCATCCAGTAGCTGGATCCATTTCGTACCATAACGAATATGGACCCATTTTCGTTATACCCTCGAAAGAGCCTGTACAATGAGTGCCTACATATGTACCCGAGGTTGTGCCTGAGAGGGGACCAGTAACTGTGAGCTTACCTCTAGCAGTGCCTGCAACGGTACCCTGTCCAGGAATGGTAATTAGCCATTTTCCGCTATAGGTTCCCTTTCCAGTTTTCAGGTTGAGGCTTAAATGCTCAAACCATACATCAAATGTCCCTTCGTCGGCAAAGGTACCTTCATACGATCCTGACCAATGCATATCCTTTATGTGCATGATGTTGTCTGCATACCACAATTTGCTGGGAAAGTCAAACACATCGAATACTATATGATCCCAATAATTAGGATCTTTTGTTATGGACTTTGCTGATGAAATTGTCATCATCGATAGTACTAGTAGGACCATAGTTGGAATCAAGATTTTCTTGTTCATGAGAGTTCTTCCTAGAGTGTTTCTTTTTTGCGATAAATGTTTTAAGACTTATGTAACATTTTTCTAGAACACAACCCCTGCACGCATACATGCGGAGTGCTTTTGATGGTTTTTGTCTATTTAATAGGACGATAAGCGTCATACATATAAGGTATGTTCCAAAATATATTCCACCCTGTTGCCATGCCAACATTCACCAAAGTCGTGTTGAATAAAAGCTGGTTTACCCGGAAGGACTACGGCAACTATGTTTCTTGTCGCCGCATACATACATGCAGAATAAATGCCTCTTTCTTGAGTTGATAAGAGTGGCAGGCACTTGTGCGCGAGGGGATTGCAGGTTCAATGTTATAAATTTGGTGCATCGCGCGCGCATTGGAGGTGATTAGATGCCCATCATCAAAGAACAGGATCTAAACAAAATTAGGAAAATTCTAGAGCGCGCGCAAACACGCAATATTTATGTAGTGGCTGTCTACTGAACAATTGGCAAATAAAAAATTGACAAAACATGGTGAACGTATTGGGAGAAGATGAAAGAACCCAAACAGGTGTCTCTCTTAAGGTAATAGCGTTGATTTCAGTGCTAGCATTCTTTTTCATATTCATGATAGCCTTCGGATTGGTTATGGTAGTTCAAGTTGGCGTGGGACATGCTGTAATACTTGTAGACCCTATTACAAGATCAACTAGTGATCCAATACTAGGTCCAACGTACACAATTAAAGCGCCTTGGGTTACTGCTGTTGACATTTACTATGCTACAGACACATTTGAAGACACAATTCCTAGTTTCTCTTCGGATCAACTTGAGATGGAAATTGAAGTTCTAGTGAGATGGTCACTTGACCCTGAGAAAATTAGGGATCTCTACAACAATTATCCAAATCTGAACTACAAAGAAAAGGCCATTGAGTCAATCATGGAAGAAACCATACGGCTAATAACCAAAAACTACACTGCTTTGGAAACTATAGAGTTCAGAGATGTTGTAAGAGATCAAGTGGAAGCAACTGTTATTCAAGAGTTGAACACAGAACCATCACTAGCGGGTGCCTTGATGCGTTTTGAACTAGACTTGAAGAACATTGGCTATCCTGAAAAATACACTTCGGCCATAGAAGATAAACTCGTGGCACAACAGCAGAAGATTCAGGCAGAATTTGAGAGAGAAAAAATATTAATACTGGCTAACGCAACAGCTCAAGAAATCATCATCACGGCAACAGGTGAAGCTGAAGCCAAAGTCATAGAAGCTAACGCAACAAAAGTAGCCATTGAACTGGTTTTGGCGTCGGTTGGTCAAAGTGGAAATCAGACAAGAATTGCAGAGCTCTATCTCTGGGTCCAAGCTTTACAGAGAATTGCACCTGACGTGGAAATACTAATAGTAGGTGCAGATGGAATACCTGTGTTGATTCCAACGAATTCGACAACAACACCCTAAAACTCAGACACATTACTCCCCTTTTTTATTTTGTATTGCACATACTCTTGAAAGCTTCTCAGATTAAGTGCATGCATGCTTTAGAAATAATCAGAAAGGCGTATGAAGAAACCTTGTAAATCTGTTTATTTCAAAAAAACAGTGCACAAAAAGATATGTTCAAACCATCACCATAAAGAGACTAGAGAGAACTGAGAGGCGCAGAGGAGACAGAAGGGAGACTCTATTGTTGTCTTTTTCAGCTGCCTCCAATTGTTTATGCATGTAATTCAATCTTAGGTGGTGGTGGGGGTGGGCGGGGTGGGATTTGATCCCAACCAACCAAGGTCATGACTGGGAACGCATGAAGAAAAAGTCATTAACATTTCTAGGTCCAGTTTTTAATCTCCAAAACATAGAGTGATTTCTTTCATTGAGATGGATGTGATAGTGTCTCAGTTGTCCATCTTTCTTTGTAGTTTTGTTTAGATTGTCATTTCTTATCTCTCTTAACATCGTTTGTGTCGGAATCAGGGTGACTCCTCTGTCCCCACAAATAAATGCAAAGTGAGTTATTCTGTATGTCTGAACACGTTCCAGGTGAGGTCATGAGTGTAACAATAAAACGCTCACCATTTAATTTCCTTGAGTTTTATCAAAGATTAAGTGCCCCACTTAATAGAAAAGCTATCAAGAATGCGTTAACGTTACTAAGAGAAACAAGTCTTCATTTGTCTGAAATAAACCAACTAGTTATTGCGATTTTCTTCTCTAAGATTATGAAAGTACCCGAAGTAAAGGACGTCAGTTTCTCAGTAAACGACAAAACTCTAGTTTTGTTTGCTTATATTAACGAACCAAACGGGGAAGCTGAAGATAAGATATATGAAGCCTACGGTTTGTTACTTGACCTATTTCCAAAAGTTGATATAGACCTTAAAGTTCTCGAATTATATGGAAGAAGTATAGAGGAATTAGAACTCTGCAAGCTCTAGTTGAGGTTATTCTATATTTGCCGAAAGATTATTCAGAAATTCCGCATCTCTCTAATGACCATAAAATCAGAGCAAAACATGATGAAGCTCTAGCAGAAATGCTATGCAGAAACAAAGAGTTCTCTGATTGGAGCATTACTTGTTCTTTTTATTTCGCCTTGCATTGTGTAGATGCCTACGCACATAAACTTAGGATTAAATCTTTTGAACGAGCACCAGACGAAAGCTTGTCAGCTCATGGAAAGAGAAAACGCTTTGTTAGGAACAATCTTGGGAGTTTTTTCAACAACTATTGCAAATTATATAGTAGATGTCACCAGTGCAGATATGACCCTAAATACTTTAAGTTGATGCGTTTAGATATTCCTGGAAAAATGCTTAAAATAGCTAGGGAATTTTTAACCATCCGCTAATAATAGTTGTCAACCAAAACCACAAAAAAAGAAGGGGTTGAGAGGGGCGAAAAGCCTCTAGTAAACTATCTTCTACAACATATTCCTAGTTAAAGAGAGTAAATATGATGGGTTTTTGCAGAGAACGAGTTGAAGCTTCTTCCACAAGTCATAAAAACTGAAAAAGATAATTTCAGCAAGGCTTTCCCTTTCTAAATGGGGGTGATGAATGAAATGAAAGATTCTGTTTATGCTGATATGGAGGACTCAGAGAAACAGGTTGCTGCTTGCTTGAGGGAGTTAGATCTCTGGTGGGTTTATGAGTTCCCTGTTTTTGTGTATGATGAAAAGAAAAGACCAAGAGTGTGGACGCCTGATTTTTACATTCCAAAGTTAGGGATGTATATAGAAGTTTGTGGATCAAGGGATTTTAACTATGAGTATAGAGAGAAAGTCTACAAGAAGAATGGGTATCATGTCATTTTTGTCCATCTATATAAAGAAAGGAAAAAATGGAAGAACTACATGGTAAAGAGAATAATGGAGATTGAAAAGAAGAGGCATGATGAAGTCATGAAAATGCTCCATCAGATTCAATTCTAGCAGATGACATTGAAAGGCAGCCTAACTTTCTACCTTCTTCTAATGAAAAAGATTATATTAATTCATTTGCTATTCAAACAGAATAATAGATTGGGAGAATAGAATATGTCCAAAAAAGCGCCTAGATTCGAACTTGTAAAAAGTCCAGAATACAAAGTGGTTCACATAGACGGTGTCTTCGGTGGTGTTGATCATATTGAGGGAAGAATGATCTTTAACCTAGATCGGCTTGAACTAAAGATGAAAAGTGGTGGACGTCCTGGGGAAATGGAGACAGATCACATAGTTAGGGAGCTACTTTTAGAAGTTCGCATGTCACCTCTTGAGTTCAAAAATATTTCCGATTGGATGGCAGCCTCTGTAAAAAGATTAGAGAAATCAGGATACAAGTTTCCGAAACCAACAAAATTAAGAGCCAAAACAAGTTATGTAGCCTAAATCCCTTTTTTCTTTCTTAACTTAAGTCAAAGCATGCATGCAGCAGGCTTTCTATTTGACGGCTGTGAAGCAATATATGCTTAGAAAATGGAGAGTTAAGTGAAAGTATGAGAAACTTCAACTCTTTGGTCTATATATCGTGAAATTAATGCTGGGATTAATTCACCCCCCCGCCCTGCATGTATGTATGCCTTGAGCTGGTGCATGCATATTGGCTTTCATAGTTGTTTTTGAAGAGTTCTGTGAAAGGCATGTCAAAAGACATCGAGGTTTCTCAACTTAAAAGATGGGGTGTATCTCGTAAACAGCAGAAGACTCTTCCAGCGTTTTTACTCCCAAGAGAAGAAAAAGATAAGCCACTTCGTCGTAAGCTTCATCTAACAGGAAACCCCAAAAAAAGACGGTTGAATTCCTAAATACCATATACATGTATTCATAGATCTGCATCAATTTTCCTTCTTCACAGACTGATATATCCTGTTGATGCGTTACCTTAATATGACAGAAGAGTCTTCAAGACCTTGAAGAAGGAAACTAAGGTAAGAAGAACTTAGAAGGTTGCATTGGCTTCTTAATTTTCTATCTTAACACTCCAACTTCTATAACTAGAAATGAGGTGAAAACTCTGAAAGGCAAAGTGACGAAATGGCTTGACCAAAGAGGATATGGTTTCATATCTAGTGAAGGTCATAGTAGCGAGATTTTTGTACATTCATCAA
>JAGLZW010000026.1 GCA_023131225.1 Candidatus Bathyarchaeota archaeon
TCTGCCCAACGAGGCCTCCACATTTCACTCATTTTCTAACGTCATCCTCTTTTGTTTATTTGGAATATTTGATAAATGATATAACATTTTTGCTCAAAAAGACTAGAGCGTTCCTAACTTGAGGACACCGCTGACGGATCAAAGAAAACCGTTTAAAATATTCGTATACTATGTTTAAAATGAAGCAAGATGGTGGTACATTAGATAATAAAAATTGACACCACAGGTTTATAATGTCCCAAGGAAATCGATGACAAAGCCGCCTAACCAAAGTTGGAATCGTGAGAATTAAAACAGATATTTTAATAGGAGTATCCATCTGACTGGAAGGAAGGCACTGAAGCAATGAAACCAAATTTGATTAAATTCCTCACACTTGCCGCTATAATGGCTTCTTGGACATACATACCCATATTTGCTAAGGACTTGGGAATACCAAACACAGAAATTGGTTTCATCGCAGCTTTCTACGCTCTTACTTTATCATTATCTTTCTTCATCTTTGGTCGTGCATCTGATAAGTATGGCAGGAAGTTATTCTTATTGGCTGGTTTAGCATCGTCTGCAATTGCATTTTTCCTTCAAATATTTGCTCAAGATTTCTTGACTTTATTGACAACACGCGCTCTAGTTGGTTTTTGCTTTGGTATATACCCAGCCTCATTAGTTGCATACGTCGATGAGAAGAAAAAAGATTTGTCCAAGTTTTCATCTTTCGGAGCATTTGGCTGGGCTTTAGGATCATTGATAGCAGGTTTAATAGCTGTTTATTTCACGATTAAAGGCATTTTCATCTTCGGTTCCCTACTGTTTTTTATTGCTTTTCTTACAGCTTTAAAAATGAGATTCGGAAGGCACGATTCTATAGGTGTTCCTAAATTTCCAATTAGAATCATAAAGAAGAACCGCTCACTTTATCTATCCATCCTAATCCGCCATATTGGAGCTCACGTGATGTGGACTTTCTGGCCACTTTTCTTGCAGTCACTCGGTGCGGATTTATTCTTGGTCGGTGCTATTGTAATGATAAATAGCATAGCTCAGTTCATCTTTATGTATACTCTAAGTGGCAGAATAAATTACACTTCCTCGATTACCGCAGGATTAATATTATCAGGTATTGCATTCTTTTCTTTCACTCTTGCTACTGATTTCTGGCAGATAATCCCAATTCAAATTCTTTTAGGCGCTTCTTGGGCGCTAATTTATGTTGGTGGGTTGAGATATTTGATGGATAGGAATGTCGAAAAAGCAACAGTCAGCGGTTTGTTAGATTCCGTTTTAAGTCTGTCATGCATAATAGGTCCATTAATAGCAACTTTTGTGATAACAACAGGTGGCTACAGGACTACTATGTATTTGGCATCTATCCTCGCATTCATAAGTTTTCTTTTGTTCAAATTTTCAAAATAATCAAAATAACAGTCTTAAAAAGTAGATCTACCTCCCCCAGAAATGCAAGTGATAAAATGCCAACACATATCTACGAGCGCTATGTGCACGCATTATATTTTGAGACACCAAGTTTTTTGATAGTCTCACTCTTGGGGATTCCGTTTTTTGACCATCCTCTTAGTTTGTAATATTTTGAAAGCATTCTATTCAGCTCCACGATACTTCCTTGGTATGGTTCCTTGAGGAATCTCTCTGGGAGTTTATCGTTCTTTCGAGAAAACCCTTCTTGCACGTTAAAACATCGCTCCAAGTTAACGATTCGCTCTCCGCACATCAATAGTTCTTTTTCGGTGAATTTTTCTCCTGTTAATACTGAAAGAGCTTTTGCAATGTCCAATGGCATGAATATGTAGGTCTCAGCTGTTGTAAATTTGCACACACTCAGGGCATCTGTGGCTGCACAGTAGTTTTCTGTGAATACAACTATTTCAGGTTTGTATGTTGGATTTCGTGTGTCCATCATTTTGTCTAAAGGCTTGTTTGGGAAAAGTTGCTTGGCAACATCCCATTTTCGGGCAGAGTCAATTGTTGGCAATGCGTAAAGGTGATCCGCTCCACGATTGGAAACGGCGTGACCCAATCCGAAGGCTTTCAGGGTCCTTGGTTCTTGTCGGGGCATTTCCATTTTCTTGACATGCATCGCAAATCTGTTTGCTTGCCCGCCAATTCTTTCAGCTGCCCTTGCGGTGCCCTCAGCTAGTATGTCTCCGAATCCTTCCCGAGAGGCTATCATTTTAATAAGTTTCAACATGCTTTCGTCGTTGCCCCATTCCAAAGACACTTTTGTTTCTTTTTTGGTGATCAACTCTTTCTCATAGAGTTCCATTGCGAAGGCTATAGTTACACCGGTGGAAATAGTGTCCAAACCAAGCTCGTTGCATAGCTGATTAGCCTTCATAATTGCGCTGAAGTCTGAGATCCATAACATTGGTCCTAGAGAGTCTATGCTTTCGTATTCGGGGCGTGTGCCAGTAAGAGGTGCATATTTACCATCTGACACTTTTACAGACGCTCTGCAGTGAACCGGACACGCAAAACATGATTCAGATTTGACAAAGTATTTCTCTCTTATTGTTTCTCCTGAAATGTCTTCAGCCCAAGGAAACTGTGCTGTTTGATGGTTCTTCGCTGGGAGATCGCCTATCTCATTCTTTGAGTTTATGAGCCAAGGAGTACCGTACTTGCTCAAACCTTCCAACTGGGGATTTTTCGGAGACCACCGCTTGAAGGCTTCTGTGCACAAACTTCGAAACTTTTCGGGATTTGCAACATTAATTTTATTATTCCCATTTATCGCCACTGCCTTCAAATTTTTAGAACCCATGACTGCACCGAGACCACATCTAGCTGCTGCCCTTTCTTTGTCAGTAATGATAGATGATATGCGTACCAAATTTTCGCCTGCGGGTCCAATAGATGCGACGCAGCACTTGCCTACTTCCTCCTGAATGACCTTGATTGCTTCACTTGTCATCTGCCGCCAGATATGTGAAGCATTCTTCAAGACTCTAGTTTCATTCTCAATGTAGAGATATACTGGTGTCTTTGCCTTTCCGGAAATGAGGAGCAAGTCGTAGCCAGCAAATTTCAATTTTGGACCAAAATCTCCGCCAGCATGAGCATATCCAAGACCGTTGGTTAGAGGCGATTTCGCAGCCACTGTGATTCTTGATGAAGTTGGCCAACTGGTTCCTGCGAGGGGTCCTGCTGAAAAAAGTAGAATGTTTTCAGGTGAAAATGGATCTATTTTTTTGGTTAACTCCTTAAAAAGATAGTATGAAGCTAAGCCTCGTCCTCCTAAGAACTTCTTCAAAAGCGATTTTTCAATCTTAAACACATGCATTTTACCCGAGGTTAAATTTACATGTAGAGCTTTGCCCATCCATCCGAAAATCAAGTGATTGTTTCTCCTTGTAAACTTAATGGTGTATTCAAAGACTTGCAAGAGAAATAAATCTATTGATAACTAGCAATTTTTGGGATGTAAAGCACTTGGTTTTTAGTTCTTAAAGGATGAAATAATCTTTGTTCCAGCCAGTTTTATCACTTCTTTCAAGTCGGGTATTACAAAGATCATTTGTGTTACACCAGCCTTGAAGAATTCCTCAATTCTTTCCAAGCAGTAGTCCGGTTTTCCAGAAATCGAGAATTCGTCTATCATTTCATTGGTCATTAAATTCATCGCTTTCTCTGTAAAACCTTTTTTCAAAGCATCTCTAATTGCATCAATTCGCTCAATTTTTGTTCCCAATTTTTCGTGGACAAAGTTGGGTGTGAACGCGCTCATGAATGCAGTCAAGTATTTCACTTTTCTTTTCGCTTTATCATCCTCTTTGGCAACCGCAAAAGGCAAAATGTTGCCAATGTCTATATCTGCAATGCTTCTTCCAGTTTTTTCGGTTCCTTCCTTTATTATGCTCACTGCATCCTTTATGTAATGAAATGGGGCGTTGAGTAAGGATCCATCGGCCATTTCCCCGATCATACGCGTGAACTTTGGGCTCCTGGCTGCCAAGTAGATTTGAATCTTAGCTTTGGGAAGAAAAGAGAGGTTTGCTTTTTTTACCTTTATCATCTCTCCGTCGTAGTCCACCGTTTCGCCAGACAATATCCGGTTAATTACTATAACGGCTTCTCTTACAGTAGTCAGTGGTTTTTCCCACATCTTTATCCCTAAAGGTCGAAGTGGCATGTCTCCCCCTGGCCCTAGCCCAAGGACCACACGACCACTTGCCAACTCGTCTAATGTAGATGCGAAAACGGCTAGAAGTGCTGGATGCCTTGTGTAAGGGTTACATATACCGGTTCCAATTTTGATTTTAGATGTTTTGAGTGCAATGGTTGTCATATTCACTATGACATCTCTACACGAAGGCGCAGGATTTTCATCAGCGATCCAAACGTATTCAAAACCTTGATTTTCCGCCATTTTAGATAATTCTGCAGTTTCTAACACAGGACAGAACCCTGGAAGATTCAATCCGAAACTTCTTTTGCCAACCATATTTATTGTACCTACTTAATCTTTAAGTGAAGCTCGTAAATATTAAATTGGTGGAAGATTGCTTAGCGTAAACAAATTAGCTGCCAAAATTTGTAGAAAGATGATAGATGAAGCCGAAGAATTAAACATCAAATATACTTGTTTAAAGAATGGTGTCCACATAATTGACACTGGAAACCAAGCTTATGGAGGAGTACAAGCAGGTCTGTATGTAACTAAAATATGCTTGGGCGGTTTGGGAAACGTAGCGCTGACATCAATGGAATTAGAAGGAATAACATTACCTGCCATAGGAGTTTCAACCGATTTTCCGATATTTTCTATCTTATGTCAAGCATCGGGTGGCTATCGCGAAGCAATGGACGGTTGGATCAACTTCAACGTTGGCTCATACAACGCTATCGCAAGTGGACCAGCTAGAGCAATAGTTCATGAACCTGAGGAACTGTTTGAAATTGTTGGATACAAGGATTTTGCTGAAGTTGGTGTAGTGGTTCTTCAATCGGAGCAATATCCAGATGAAAAAGTTGCTGATCGACTCGTAGAAAGATGCAAAGTAGATCCAGCAAGCCTCTACTTGGTTCTGTCTCCACTCTCAAGCATGTCTGGCTTAGTTCAGGTTACTGGAAGAAGTGTTGAGAATGCAATGGTAAAGCTACGTACTTTAGACTACAATGTAAAGAACGTGAAATATGCGTGTGGAATTGCACCTCTGCCTCCACTGAAATCTCCTAAAATTATTCCTGACGACATGCTTTCTTATGGCAGTGTAGTGCATCTCTACATAATGCCCGATGAAAAAACAGATCTAAGAGAAATAGCTAAGAAGATGCCCTCACGGACGTCAAAATGTTATGGCAGATCCTTCGTAGAGCTCGTGAAAGAACACGGCGGGTGGAGAGGGATAGATATCGATCTTTTTGCTCCTGCAGAAATCTACATTAACAATCTTAAGACGGGCGAAATATACAAGTTTGGAGATGTTAACAGCAGTCTGCTAAAAACTATGGTAGGTCTCAATTGACCCCTCAAACACGTGCACATTTAATCACACACAGAGGAAAAGTGAACTCAAATCTCTGTGACACTTAGTTGTTCAAAAACGATGAAAAAGGAGGATTAAGAATATGTCATCATCACCCTACTTGATGGGTATTGATATAGGGACAGAAGGCTGCAAAGCAATACTCTTCAATGCTAAAGGGAAGTCTCTAGCACGATCATACCAAGAATACCCCATAATCGTTCCCGAACCTTCATGGGCTGAGCAAGACCCTCATTTATGGTGGAATGCCGTTAGAAAAACCGTTTCAGATATAACAAAGAAAGTTAATGTTCACCCAGGACAAATAGAATGTGTCAGCCTCGCTGGTCAGTCCCCCGTTTTGGTTCCAGTTGACAAACGTGGCAATCCGCTAATGAACGCCATTATATGGATGGACCGTCGTGCTGTTAGACAGACCAGAACCATAACAAGGATCGTCGGTATCACAGAAGACCCTTCTATGATTTTGCCCAAAATCATATGGGTTAAAGAACAACATCCACAAGTTTTCCGAAAAGCCCACAAATTCCTCCAATCAACCGACTTCATCGAATACAAGCTCACGGGTAATTTTGTCACTAACTGGCTTAACGCGATCACATGCCACTTTGATGTTAGCGAGGATCGGTGGTCGGAGACGGTTTTAAACCAACTAGAGATACCCATCCAAAAACTCCCAGATGTTTTTCGACCCACGGAAATTGTTGGTACCGTCACTGAGCAAGCGTCTCGTGAAACTGGGCTCAAGAAGGGCACCCCGGTTGCAGCAGGGGGAATCGATGCTTACATGGCAATGATTGGCGTTAATGCCTTGAGAACAGGCTGTGCATGTGAAATTACAGGAAGCTCCACCTGTCTCATGATTCCATCTAATCGCAAAGTTTCCGATCCGGAGGGAAGAGTAAAGTGTGAACCATTTCCGATGTTGCCAAATTTTTGGGTTACATGGGGAGTAATGTCTTCTACTGGGGCTTCTCTTAAATGGTTCCGTGACACATTCGGCTATCCAAGTGAATCTTATGAAGATCTAGATGTCGAAGCTGCAAAGGCACCTCCTGGATCCCAAAGACTAATTTTTCTGCCATACATGATGGGTGAACGAAGCCCTATATGGAACCCGACTGCCAGGGGAGTTCTCGTAGGTTTATCACTTAATCACTCTCGAAAACATGTAGTAAGAGCAATTCTTGAAGGGTGCGCATTTGGTATACGACACAATTTAGAAACAATCGAGGGATTAGGTGCGGAAATAAATGAAATTCGGAGTTGTGGAGGAGCCGCGAGAAGCAGAATTTTTGGACAAATTAAAGCTGATGTAACTGGAAAACCCATAATTATTCCTGAGGAGATCGAAGCGACAGCGCTTGGTGCAGCCATAGTTGGAGCGGTCGGTGTTAGAGTCTATGGTGACATAAAAGAAGCGTCAGAGAACATGATTAAAGTCAAAAGCAGAATCAATCCTAAAAAAACGTCTCACAAAAAGTATACCTCTTCCTTTCAAATGTACAAAGACGCTTATCTATACTTGAAAGAATACTTTAAGCGCTATTACTCACCTAAAAACGTTGGTCCAAATTGAAGAAGGGACGGTTGTAAATTGGGTTCTGAAGAAATTTATAAGAAATATAGAGACTCACTTAATGCTTTTCTTTATAAGAAGATGAAAACGAAAATTGTAGTTGTTGGTAGCCTCCATATGGATCTGACTGTAAAAACGAAAACAATTCCGCGCATCGGTGAAACTGTTCTAGGTGAGGAATTAAAGACGTGTCTAGGCGGGAAAGGAGCAAATCAAGCGGTAGCAGCCGCAAAACTTGGAGCCAATGTTACATTGATTGGAAGAGTTGGAGCCGACTTTTTTGGAATGGAAGCAATTAGGAACGCAAAGCAACACGGAATAAATACTAAGCTCATAAAGCGAGACAGAGAAACGTACACAAGTCTTGCGTTAATAATGGTCGACAAAAATGGTAACAACATCATTACAGTTGCACCAGGCGCAGATTTGAGATGCAGCAAAGAAGATATTGACAGAGCTGATCCCGTTATAAAGTCATCCGACATCCTCTTAATGCAACTAGAGATACCGCTTTCGGTCGTTGAGTATACGATCAACAAAGTCTATCGTTATGGCATAAAAGTGATTCTGAACCCATCCCCAGCCCATGAACTGTCAAACGAACTACTAAGAAAAATACACATTCTAATACCAAATGAACAAGAAGCAGAAGTATTGAGCGGCGTAAAAATATCGAATCTGAGCTCAGCAAAAAATGCTGCAAAAAAAATCTTGTTAAAAGGAGTGGAAAATATCATTCTAACAATTGGAAAGAAAGGAGCAATAGTTGTAACAAAAGAAGAAGTGGCTCATATAAAAGGACTAAGAGTTGAAACGGTGGATACTACTGGCGCAGGGGACGCTTTTTGCGGTGCATTAGCCATAGCCATTTCCTCTAGAGGAGAATTAAAAGAGGCTGTGGTTTATGCAAACTGTGCAGCAGCTTTAGCTACTACAAAGATTGGTGCTCAAGAGCCACTGCCTACACAAATTGAACTTGAGAAGTTTATGCGTGAAAGAGGGTTAGTCTGATTTATTACAGCAAGAACTCAATCCTGTATTATCTGACCCATTATGAGTCTAGCAGACCAACGAAGCAATTGATCAACAGCCCTCCAGCAAACCCATATATAATCTTCTGGTTACAAGTTATGCTCCGGAGATGATAAGGTGAAGGCAGCTGTATATTATGGGTTAAAAGATGTGAGATTAGAGGAAGTCGAAGCTCCGAGAGTAAGGGATGGAGAAATATTAGTTAAGGTGTACGTTTGTGGCATTTGTGCAACCGATGTTAAAACAGTCGTAAGAGGACACCCGCTAATTAAGCCTCCCGCAGTTCTTGGGCATGAAGTTACAGGTGAGATCGTTAAGACCGGGAAAAATGTCACTGGACATAAAAAAGGTGATCGTGTTGTCATTGCCCCTTATGTGCCATGCAGCGCCTGTTATTATTGCTTGCATGAACAGTACACTTTGTGCAGTAGACTTTTCGAAGGGACACTTGTTCCAGGCGGGTTTGCAGAGTTCGTAAAAGTATCGTCTAACATTGTAGAGAAGGGAATCCTCGAAATACCGGGGAATGTTTCTTATGAAGAAGCAGCACTTACGGAACCTTTGGCATGCTGTCTTCACGGGATGGAAGAGTGCAAAGTTAAGGTGTGTGATTCAGTTGCGATCGTTGGAGATGGCCCAATAGGATTAATGCATTTGCAATTGGCAAATTTAATGGGAGCAGGTAAAACCATTGTTAGTGGACAGCTTGATGAGAGGTTAAAGGTGGCACGTGAACTTGGAGCTGATGTAACGGTTAATGAGACGATGGAAGATCCTGTCAAAAAAGTTATTCAAGAGACCGGAGACCGAGGGGCTGATGTGGTTATTGTCGCGGTGGGCAGCCTTTTAGCCGCAGAGCAAGGGATAAGATTAGCAAGGAAAGGAGGCGTCGTAAACCTTTTCGGTGGGTATCCCGCTGGATCTGAGCTTAAGATTGACCCAAACCTCATTCATTATTCAGAGTTGACCATCACGGGAACATTCGGATTTTCCCATACTAATTTTTCCAAAGCGTTACAATTAATAGGTACAAAGAAGTTTGATGCTAATAGGCTCATAACTCACAAGTTCAATCTTGATGAAATATTGACAGCAATAGACATCTCAGCAAATCGCAAAGGACTTAAAGTATTGTTGATAATTTAGCTTAAAAAGGAAGGAGCGACCTACATGTCTCAAGTTGGCAAGACATTAAGGCTAGGACGAATATTCGACCAGAAAACCAATCGAACGGTCATAGTGGCGATAGATCATGGGCTTTTCATGGGACCACTAAAAGGACTAGTAGAACCTCCTAAAGTTGTTAAAAAGGCATTAAAAGGCGGAGCAAACGCTGTAGTGGTTTCACCTGGTGAGTGCCAGCATATCGCGACAGAGGTTAAAGGGCAGGCAGGATTGATATTGCGCATTGATGGAGCAACCACAATATACGGACCTGAATTTTTCAATACCCGGAGAATAGCTCTTGTTGAAGATGCCGTCAGAATGGGTGTTGACGCCGTGATCGCTATGGGGTACATCGGAACAGCAAAGGAGAATGAGGTCTTAGCGAGTCTCGGCGCCATTGCCAGGGAATGCGAAAAGTTTGGTGTGCCACTAGTGGCTGAGATGATTCCGGTCAAAGGCGAAAGAATAAAAGACCCATATAGTGCGGAAGTCGTGGGTCTTGCCGCTCGTGTTGGTGCGGAAATGGGTGCTGATATAATAAAGACTTACTACACTGGAAGAGAGGATACGTTTAAAGAGGTTGTTAGAGGCTGTACCGTGCCTGTCGTGATCGCTGGCGGTCCAAAGATGGAAACCGAGGAACAAGTGTTAAAGATGGTGGAGCGAGCCATCAGCGCTGGGGCGGTTGGAGTAGCTTTTGGACGAAATATTTGGCAACATGAAAACCCAGAAGGTATGACGAGGGCGATAACGAAAATTGTGCATGAAAAAGTTACCATTAAAAAAGCCTTAAAAGAATTTAAGAAGCAAAGACATCTCGATGTGATGGGGTCTTAATTACCGAATGTATGCGACACATTAACCTAAAAGGCTTGAAATCAATCTTTTCGTTTAGGAGGCATACGCCTTTTAGCAAGGCAGTACTTGCATCTGTACGGCAAAAGTTTTGCTAAGGCACATTGCTTACAGTAGAGAAAAGGTAAGTAAGGTTCACTAGGGTTAAGAGCTATCAGCTCTGTTGCGTATAAACATATCAAGGGATCGCTAATTAGGTGAAATGGCTCATCAGCAAATCGAAGTAATCCAGCAAAGCGAGTAGTAATAGGACACTCTGGCCATCCGTATCTTTGAGGATTCTGCAAAACTTCATTATCGTCTATGGCAGAGAGATCAATAGTAATACCATAAATCTGGCCACCAAGACCCACCGGAGGCTTTTCAATGTAATGTTCTCCTCGAGTTAAGAAGTTAACAAATTCACCATTCATGCATTCATACCTGAACTTTTTAGGGTTCTTGAGCAGAAGGTTATAAAATCTTTTTAGGAATAGATCGTTTAACATTTCTGATGTAAAGCCATCTAGCTGCATGATATATGCTGCTCCAGCGGCAGTTACTTCCGATGCTGGTATTTCGTAAGGGTTTTTGAGCTTGTGCTTGAGTTTAGCTTTTTCAATTGTGTTTTCAAGTGCGTGTGTAAGGCTCTCGAGTATGGCCATTTCGATGTCGCTCTTGCATAAGTTGTATGTTGTTTGAGAGACATGATGGAAGTCTCCAGCACTCCAGAGTGGGATTAAACTCAGATTGGCGTAGTGTACGCCAGCCTTTGCCGCCTTAACGGTTGCCTTGAAAATTTTTTCTTTAAACATCTCTAGGCATTTTTTGTAATCGAAGGACTTGTGCCCGATTTCCTTCATTATTCGAACTTGCGTCTCGATTGGGTTAAGCCACATGTCTTTCATTATCTCTTTTTCAGCGCTAATTGCTTCATGGATATCTTTGTTATCATCCAAGATATCAAAAAATCTAGATCCGAACATTACGCTATAACTGGTATTTCGAGCTGCGGATACGGCATTAATGAAAGCCCACTTATACTCAGTCTTGATATCGACATTATTTAGAATTCTCATATACAGGTTTGAGAACGATCCGGGAGTCGGCACATAATCCGCAATCCATGTCGGTCCGTAACGACCGTAAAATCTAGAAAAGATTTCTTCTTGGATTAGGTCATGAGACTTGTCAATAGCTTGGGCGACTTTAACCGAAGCCCGTTTAAAATCCTTGTCGAACTCATACAGTATTTCGAAGACAGCTGTTGTTTGATAATGTTCCAGCCAAGGCTCATCTTCAGGAAGCACAAACTCTGTGAGACTACTAATGACACTATACCCTGCATTTGCTGAGACCACATAGAGATCAAAAACGTCTTTCGATTGTTTCCTGGAGGGAACTAAGCGGTTTTTCACTTGAAGCATCGGTCGCCAATCGCTTACTTCGAATTGTCCTCCACGTTTCTCTTTCACTATTTGAACCCAAGTTCTTTGAAGACTCACAATTTCATCCGCAATTTTTTCGGCTAATTGATTTTCCACTAGCACCCCTCATTTTTATAAAAGTACATACTATTTCGATGCATGTACGCTCTTAAATTTTCTTTTTATTGACATCCTTTAAATTTCTCTAAAGATTAAAATGTATACAGACAATAAAAGTAATTGGCGCTTATTAGCGGGATTTGACATGGTTGTTGATCTTGTCTTAAAAGGTGGTAAGATAGTTACATCTGCAGGGGTTCTTGAAGCAGGCATAGCCGTTGATAGAGGCAAAGTTGTTGTAGTTGCAAAGGAAACCCATCTACCTAAAGCCGATAAAGTGATGAACGTTCATGGCTCACTCATCATGCCCGGATTTATCGACGCTCATGTTCATGTTTGTGATCCCGGGTTTATACGTGAAAGTTTTGAGACAGGAACCAAGGCTGCAGCTGTAGGTGGAGTCACAACTATAATCGACATGGCATCGTCTATGAAGCTGCGGACTTCCTCTGTAGCTATGCTGCTTAAAAAGAGAGAGATGGGTGAACGTGAGTCTTTTGTAGACTTTGCTTTATATGGTGGAGAAATTTCTGATGAAAAAGACCTCCGGGAAATACAAAAACTAGTAAAAGCAGGGGTTGTTGGCTTTGGCGAAATAATGATGTGTGGAGATGCACCCATAAAAAATGACGAAATAATGCTGGAAGCATTTCATTTAATATCGAATGCAAAATCAATAGCGGCTGTTCACGCTGAAGACAACACTACACTAAATTACTATAAAAAGAAGTTACTTGCTGAGGGAAGAAAAGATATCATGGCATTTGCTGATGCACGACCCAACTTGGCTGAAGCCCAAGCAATATCTAAAACTCTTCTCTTGTCTAAGAAGACCGATGCAAAACTTCATGTGTGTCATTTGTCAACCAAAGAGGGCGTAAACCTGATACGAGAAGCAAAGGCTCAAGGCTCGCGTGTTACCACTGAAGTTTGTCCACATCATCTATATTTCACACGAGATGATTATGAAAAATTAGGTCCTTACATAATTACAACGCCGCCTTTACGAACCAAAGAAGACGCCAACCAACTTTGGAGAGCTTTAAATGATGGAACTGTAGACTTGGTTGTCTCTGACCACTGTGCCTTCACGAAAAGTGAAAAAGATGTATGTTGGGAAGATGTTTGGAATACCCCGCCTGGTGTTCCAGGATTAGAAACTCTTGTTTTGGTAATGCTAGGCAAAGGAGTTAGAGAGGGCAAAATCACGTTAGAAAGATTTGTTGAAGTAGCATCTGAGAATCCCGCCAAACTTTTTGGGCTATATCCTGAAAAGGGATCGTTGCAGAAGGGGACCGATGCTGATTTGACAATTGTAGATTTGAAACAGGATCACAAAATTAGGTCAGAAGACTTGAA
Source organism: Candidatus Bathyarchaeota archaeon (assembly GCA_023131225.1). Lineage (NCBI taxonomy): Archaea > Thermoproteati > Candidatus Bathyarchaeota > Candidatus Bathyarchaeota archaeon. The sequence goes on from JAGLZW010000026.1 coordinate 13,023, forward strand.
ATGCGTTGCTGATTATACGCCATATGAGGGATGGACAGTTAAGGCAAAGCTAATGATGACGTTGGTTCGTGGAAAAATCATATCCGAAGAAGGTGAAATTGTAGGAAAACGTGGGTACGGAAGTTTTATCAAGCCTTCGTTGGGTTAATTTTTTGTGCGTGCCAAAAGATGCAATCCACATTTGAATCAATTTCCGGTCTTTTTTCGCTAATCTCTATTCAGCCTTTACATTCAGTATCAGAAAAAGTGGTGTATTTGGAAAATTGTTGATTCACATAGAAGATTTGAGTTCTATTCTCGGATCTTCTTTTATTGTCTTTACAACAACTACTGTACTGGTTCTTTCAATTTTTTGCATGTCATACATTTTTTCGAGTTTTCCCATGAAATCTTCTCTATTATCCGAGATAGTTAAAACAACAAAATCGTTTTCTCCCAATATGAAGTAGACTGCACAAACGCCTGGGATTTGGGCTAGCATCTTTCCTACTTTTTCGTGGTAGCTTGGACCGTATTTTGCGCGGACAAAAGTAATCGTGGTGTAGTCTTTTCCAAGTTTCGTTGCATCAACTTTTGCATAGTAACCCTTGATTATTTTCTCTGTTTCCAGCCTCTTTATTCGATAATGTACTGTTGATTTTGGGACTCCTAACTCATTAGCTATTTTTCCTAATGGAGTTCTACTGTCCTTTTGCAATATCTCAAGGATTCCTATATCTATTTCATCGAGCGATTTTTGTTGTTCAGGCAAGATGTACTCCTCAAAAACAATTGCACATGCTAATTTTTAAGTTCATTCCTAGTTGATTGAAGTAATCTAGAGTCATGTTGTGCGTGTGAGTCCAATTTTTGCTGCTAATTCTTGAACATTGTACATGTAAACTCACAGAAATTGTCCGTTTTCCTAATTACCGAAATATTTTTCTTTCGAGCGTGCAGTAATATACTAGAAGTAATGTTATGAGGGAGAAGGTATGACAAGCCACGAGTTGAAGTCTTCTTCGGATAGGATTGGTCAGCTTTACCCTATATTAGTTGACTATTATGGCAACATTATTGATGGAGAACACCGTTTTAGCGCGGATCAAAATTGGAGGAGGGTAAGGCTGGAGCACATCAAGACGGAGAAAGATAGACTTGTCGCTAGGATCATCAGCAATACCCATAGGAGAAGCGTGTCTAGTAAGGAGAAGATGGAATTGTTGAACAGGCTGGGCGAAATCTACCAAAGCAAAGGAATAGACCCCGGAAAGATAGCGTATAAGATGGTGAATGAAACAGGAATGAGCTACCGCTGGGTAGCGAAGTACTTGCCAGACAGGTTCAAGAATAGTCTACAATCGGAAAGGAGGAAAAACTCGGTTGCACGCCCTGCAACCACCTCTATCACCTTTACGGATCCTCCGGAGGATGTGCTGAACATAAGTGTCTACAGAAATACCGACTTTGTGAACTTCGTGGTGAAAAAGTCCCTCTACGAGAAATTGGAGGAAAAGGCCAAAAAAATGGAGATAACGCCAACCAAGCTCATATACAACGCATTACTGCTAATATTAAAAACTAACCTGAATCATCGCGCACGCAATTTCAAAATATCCTCAGATGGCTTATTCACAATTGAATGAAGTGGAAGTGAATTATACTGAAACAGAAGGAACTAGAAGGCAAAGTTGCACTGATCACTGGGGCTGGCTCCGGAATTGGATGCGCCATAGCTGTGCTTTTTGCTAAAGAAGGAGCAAATGTAGTTGTCGCAGACATTAGTGAGAAGGAAGGAAGGGACACAGTTGAGTTCATTAGAAATGATGGCGGTGAAGCCGTGTTTATGCAAGGAGATGTGTCTAAAGCAGCTGACGTTAAAAAAGTTGTAGAAGCAACTGTTGAAAAATATGGAGGACTCCACATACTCTGCAACAACGCTGGAGTCGGATCCGCTGGCTCAATAATAGACATAACTGAGGAAAACTGGGATAAAGTCATCGATATCAACCTAAAGGGGGTCTTCCTTTGCTCCAAGTATTGTATCCCAAAAATAGTTAAGCTTGGAGGTGGGGTTATCATCAACATTGCCTCCGTGTTAGGACTCATTGGCTCCAAGGGCGAAGCTGCATACTGCGCATCAAAAGGAGGTATCATCTCTCTTACAAAGGCTATGGCCTTAGACTTTGCTTCTCAGAATATTCGTGTCAACTGCATATGTCCCGGTTCAGTTCTTACTCCCACATTTAAACGAGTAATGACTGCCTCGGGTAATTACGAGCGTTCATTTGCTCGCAATTTAGAGAAAATTCCTCTTAGACGAGTTGCGGAGCCTGAAGAAATTGCTCAAGCAGCACTATATTTGGCATCAGACAAATCCTCTTACATTACTGGATCTACCTTAGTAATAGACGGGGGCTGGACATCACATTGAAGCGAGACATTGATTTTATTCTCATGTTTATCGAAAGTTGTTCAATGGCATCATGGAAGTCGAAAAAATACTAGTATTGGTTCGTGTGAACATAGAAATATACATGACAACCCTTATGCTGCTTAATAGGAGATCGACGATGCATGGTAAAAACGGTTGCAGTTCTAGGAGCTGGAAATGGTGGCTGTGCGACGGCTGCTGATCTATCATTAAGAGGTTTCAAGGTAAATCTTTGGAATAGATCATACAATCGTATTGCGCCAATATTAAAATCTGGCGGGATAGAGTTAACCGGCAGGATTAGAGAACAAGGCTTTGCGAAATTAAACAGAATTACATGGAGCAACAATATTAAAGAAACAGTTCAAGACGCAGAAATAATAATTGTAACGGTTCCAACATTTGGGCACAAAGACATTGCAGCCCGCTGCGCTCCATATTTGAGCGAAGGTCAAACTATAGTATTGAATCCTGGCTATTTTGGTTCACTTGAATTTACCAAGACTTTAAGAAGCATGGGAGTAAAAAAGGAAATAAGAATAGCCGAGACATCAACGTTAACTTATGCATGCAGAATGCTGGGACCAGCTAAAGTTAAGGTGATAGTCGCCACCAAGTTCTTCTTATTTGGAACATTCCCTGGAGAGGAGGTTAAAGAGACCGTTAGTATTTTCAAACAACTATACCCTTCAGCGATTAAAGCCATTAATGTATTAGAAGTTTTTTTAAACAATCCAAATCCTTTAGTTCATCCTGTTGGAATACTGTTAAATACATGGCCTATTGAAAATCTAAAACGCCTTTGTTTTTATAAAGACTGTGTGACGCTTTCTGTTGCAAAAGTTATCCAAGCAATAGATGAAGAAAGGCTAGCCCTTTGTAAGACTTTGGGGTTTAGGCAGATTTCGACAAAGAAGCGCTTAATAATGGGTAAATACGCCGAAGAAGGAACAATTCAAGAAATGTATAATAACAGCATACTCAGAAGCATCGAAGCTCCTTCCAGTATTAAGTCAAGATACATAACTGAGGATGTCCCTTACGGCTTGGTCTCTTGGGCATCTCTTGGTAGAATGCTTGATGTTCCTATGCCTACAGTGGAATCATTAATCAAGTTGGCCTCAGTTATTAATGAAGTTGATTACTACAAAAAAGGAAGAACTGCCGAGAAACTGGAAATCTCGGGATTAGATGCTGAAGGGCTAAACAAATTTCTTGCAGAAGGCGTGCGCTAAATCAACAATGTGCATTCTGCGCTATTATTTTCCCAGAATGAACAGTTTGTTACTGAATATTTTTCCACAAGATTTAACTAGAACTTAACTAAGCCTTGTTTTTGAAATAGGGTTATACTCTGAAAAATTGTGAAGGCAGTATAAACCATGAAAGAGTTCAAAGATAAAGTGGCTGTCATCACTGGCGCAGCTAGCGGTTTAGGACGAGCAATAGTCAACCGCTGTGTGAGAGAGGGCATGAAGGTTGTTCTGGCGGACATCGATGAGAAAACCTTAGCCAAAACCAAAGAAGAATTGAAAGCCATGGGAGCGACTCTTATAGCTGTACCGACTGATGTTTCAAAAATAAGCGACGTCGAAGCGCTAGCCCAGAGAACACTTGAGGCTTTTGGAGCAGTCCATTTACTGTTCAATAATGCTGGTGTCGTTACGTTCGGCCCAATTTGGAAAAGTACACTAGCTGATTGGAAATGGGTTATGGGTGTAAACTTGTGGGGAGTGATTCATGGAATTCAGATTTTTGTCCCTATTATGCTCAAGCAAGATACCGAGAGCCACATTGTCAATACAGCGTCTCTCGCGGGGTTAATATCTGGACCTGGTTGTGGAATTTACATAGTGACCAAACATGGCGTTGTGGCGCTCTCCGAGATACTATACCATGAATTGGCACATATGGGCGCTAAAGTCAAGATCTCAGTTCTATGCCCCGGGTTCATCAATACACGACTCGGGAACTCAGAGCGCAATCGTCCCGTCGAACTACAGAATAATTCTGCTGAAGAGATTAAGAACTCTGAAGTTGAGCAACCGAGACAATTCTTTTGTAAGGCTGTGCGTGCGGGAGTATCTCCCTATCAGGTAGCTGATTATGTCTTCAACGCTATCAAAGATGAAAAGTTCTACATCCTAACGCATCCTGAATCGAAACAAGAGATAAAAACTCGGATGGAAGACATTCTTCAAGAGCGCAATCCAACGAGTTTAGAATGATAAACTTTGCGCATTGGGTAAATATGACACTTCAATGTGACCTATGCAAATCTCTTAGATTCTTAGTGAGTATGCTATCAAATGATGCACGGTGTCAACCAGACTGGTATGCTTGTTTTATCAATCGAAAGAGTTAAGCATTTCAATCACGAATTGAAAAATCAACGTTTGAGGGGGGTGTTTCAAAATAGCTCTGAAAGGAGGATATTGGGGTAAAATCTTGTGGTTGAACCTAACAACTGAACGAACGAGCGTGCAAAACTTTGGTGAGAGTTTTGCAAGGAAATATTTAGGTGGAGTGGGCTTCGCAACAAAGATGATATCTGAGGTTGTCACCAAGAATGTTAACCCTCTTGGTCCCAGAAATATTCTGGTATTTTCGACCGGTCCCTATCAGGCAGCTGAGATTGCGAGTGCTGGAAGATGGAGTGCTGCTGCTAAATCCCCGCTTACAGGATATTGGGGGGAGTCGAACGCTGGAGCTCATGCAGGTACTGAACTTAAGAGGGCTGGATTCGACGCCATAGCCATTAATGGCAGAGCTAAGAAGCCAGTCTATCTATGGATCTGTGATGGTAAAGTTGAGGTGAAAGGTGGCAACCACCTTTGGGGTATGGATACAGCTGACGTGACAGATGTTTTAAGAGAAGAGGTTGGTGATTCAAAAGCAAGTGTAGCAGCTATAGGTCCTGCTGGAGAAAACCTTGTAAATTATGCATGCATATTGGTGGATAAGCATGGAGCCCTAGGAAGATGTGGACTGGGCGCAGTTATGGGCTCAAAGAATCTTAAGGCCTTAGTTCTAAGAGGGACGATGCAGCCTCCTATCGCCGAGGCTGATAAGCTCAAAGAATTATATAGCAATGTTTTAAAGAAGATTTTGACCGCCTCATTCACGAAAGATAACGCTGAGCACGGTCAGGCTATGGCTGTTGTACCTGGAGAAAAGAACGGGCGTCTCCCGATGAAGAATTGGCTTCAGGATAAATGGCCAGAAGGCGCAGAGAAGATAGGGACACCTAGATTCACTGAGGAATTAAAGGTAAAGAGATGGCCTTGCGCCTACTGTGTGATGGGCTGTCATAGAAGAATAACCAATTCAGATTACGAATCCAAGACCGCTGGACCTGAATATGAGACCTTAGCTATGCTCGGATCAAACCTGCTTATAGATGATTTGAAGGCTATTGTTAAGGCTAATGACCTGTGCAACAGGTATGGGATTGATACAATAGAGGTCGGTGCAGTCTTGGCATGGGCCTTTGAATGTTATGAAAAGGCTCTGATAACTAAGGATGATACTGAAGGTATAGAATTAAAATGGGGCAACGGTGAAACGCTAACCTTAATGATTGAGAAGATTGCTAAGAGGGAGGGTTTAGGCGATCTCTTAGCTGAAGGCCTAAAACCATGCGTCGAAAAATTCCCAGAGTCTAAGCTCTACGCCATCCATGCTATGGGCCAAGCCGTAGCAGCCCATGATCCTAGAGCATTCTTCGCTGAGACCGTAACGACTATAGCTTCAACCAGGGGGTCATGCCACATACATGGCTTCGCAGAGGCTGTAGAATTTGGTGCTACCATACCTGAATTGGGGATAACTATGAAGATGGATAGGTTCGGTTGGGATAGGAAGGGTTATGTCGGAGCAGTGTATCAGGACATTCAGCAGTTCTGGAATAGCCTTGTCTGGTGCTTCTTTTACTATTTTTCTAACGTGTCATTAGACGATGAAATAAACATCTTGAATGCTATAACTGGCTGGGATGTAACGCCCAAGGAGGCTTGGAAGATTGGTGAACGCATAGTTTGCATGCAACACTGCTTCAACTTGAGGATGGGGCTTATCCCAAGGATGGATAATGTCATGCCCGAACGGTTGACAATCCCGCATAGGAACGGTGGAGCTGCTGGAAAGGTTCCTCCATGGCAAACGATTCTTAAAGAGTACTGGGAAGTAAAAGATTGGGAGAATGGCATACCCACAAGAAGGAAGTTATTGGAGTTAGGACTCGAAGAGATGACTAAAGAAATCCATGGATACTGACATGATGGGCACGTGCCCAAATAATCTCCTGTCAAATTATTGCGCTATAAGTTTTTTGAGTATGTCTGAGCTAGCCTTTGCTCGAAATTCATTGCAATTACAGCTTTGCCATAAGAAAACTTGATGATCAAGGTGCTCACTTAAATTTTTATTTTGGTTCCAGGGTTTAAGATGTTGTTTGGGTCGAATATCTTCTTTACTTTCCTCATTAGTTCTAGCTCTTTTTTATTTAGGTACAAGTGGAGCTTTTCTGTCCTAATTTTTCCTATTCCATGCTCACCTGTTATGACGCCTTTTAGTTCAAGGGCAACTTCGTATATTTCTTTTCTTAACTCTTCGATGTGTTCTAAACCTTTACCTTCTTTTTTCATTATATGTACATGTAAGTTACCATCTGCGCCGTGTCCATATGCGGGTAGATGAACATCGTGTTTCTTGGAGATCTTGTCTACTGCATCTATGAGTTTGCCTATTTTTGCTGGGGGTACGGTTACGTCTAAAATGTCAGCTGTTTTGGGTTTTAGAGCTGAATATATGTTGCTTCTTATTCTTAAGATCCTTTCTTGTTCGTCTCTTGGCTCGGCGAATAATGGTTCAAGAGAGCCGTTTTCTTTACATATTTCAGTTATTCTCAAACTCTCCGAAAGCATCTGGTCCCTGCTGGATTCAGCCTCTATTATTAGAAGGTAACAATTCCCCTCTTTAACTGGCCAAGTTTCACCTAAATGCTTAGCTGTTTCTTCCATGAGATCCTTTTCAACATATTCTATAGCTAATGGCATTCTCCCATCTTGTAATATCTTTGGAATACTATTTATGGCGCCATTCCGACTCTTATATGGAACGATCAATGTTGCTGTGGCTCCAAATTTTGGATAAAGCCGCAGAATCACTTCAGTTATCACAGCTAATGTTCCTTCACTTCCTATTATAAGATGCATCAAATCGTAACCCACGTTGTTTTTCTGCAACTTTCCTCCAAGCCTCAACACCTCACCCGTGGGAAGCACAATTTCCATTCCTTTTACATAATTCCTCATAACTCCATATTTTATCGCTCTAGCTCCACCAGCATTTGTTGCCACAAGACCCCCCACTTGAGCAGTTTCATCCCCTGGATGTAAAGGAAAAAATAACCCACTATCATCTACTGAGCTTGAAAGTTTTTCAAGTGTTACTCCTGCTTCCGCAACCGCCATCAAATTCTCTTTGTCTATTTGGATTTTATTCATTCTCTCCATAGTAAGAATTATGCCATTCTCAGTTGGGACAGCCCCACCTACAAGCCCTGTTCCACTACCTCTCGGAAAAACAGGGATCCTATTTTCGTTTGCGAACTTCAATATTTTAGAAATTTCTCGAGTGTTGACAGGTTTCACTAATGCAAGCTTCTTCGCAGGTAGAGGTCTAACTGGCTCAGCAGTTTCATCCACCAAATAACTTTCCATTTTCCACCTGTCAGTCACCACATAGCTTTTCCCTACAATATTTCCCAAACTCGTTATGACACTATTCTTCAAGTTTCATCCCCAATTAGAGTTAAAACTCTAAGACTAAAAATATTTCTTAGCCAATAATCAGCTAATTGGTTAGTGTTGTTCAAAGCTTGCGCCGCGCTCGTAGGTGGCTTTCTTATAATTTTTTAGGAGGCAATTTTCCCATTTGCTCTAGTTCATCCGATACATTCTTTAACCCAAGCTCTCCAAGCTTTTCCTTAGGGATAAGCCCTGTTTTAACGTCCCATCCGCGCGTTTTGTAATACTCATCTAACATTGCTTCTAGATTCACGGTTTGTCCCTTACATGGACCATCCGGAATTGGCTCTTCGAGAAATCTAGATGGCAATCTGTCATCTTTTCGGGACAAGCCTTCTCTAATGTTATATGCCCTTTGAAGATTAACTATGCGTTCACCAGTTGTTCGCAGGGTTCTCTCGGTAGCCTTCATCCCAGTAGCGGCTGAAACTGCATCTGCAAGATCTCTGAAGAAGAAGATTGGTGGATACGCGTATCCTCCAGTTAGGCAGAGACCTAAAGAGCTAACAACTGCTGCAAAGTCTTCGCAAACTTTAACCATTATCCCCTTGTATTTTTCGTCTAGCCTGTCCGCCATTTCTGGCAGATACTCTTTACCAAAACGCCTCTCTATAGCCTTTTCAAACCCTATTTCATCCAGAAAAGCAGAGGCACGCAAATGATCTGCCCCTCTTGTGGAAACTGCATGTGCAAGTCCCATAGACTTTTGTGCCCGTCCATCTTGAGCAGGAATATCTAATCCTTTTACGTGCATCGCGTATTTTTCTGTACCACGACCAATCTGCTCTGCGACTCTTTTTGTTCCCTCGGCCAAGAGGTTTCCAATTCCTTCCCGATGAGCGATCTTACGTATGAGATCTAGGATCAGATCTTTGTCTCCCCACTTGAAAGCGATGCCTCCCGTATCTTTTTCATCAATTATCTTTTTCTCGTGAAGTTCCATTATGAAGGCTATTACACCGCCGGTTGAAATAACATCTATCCCGTAGAGATTACACAGAATATGAGCATCAATAATTGAGTCAAGATCGTCGTTTCCCACACGCCCCCCAAAAACGGATAGGGTTTCGTATTCAGGGTGATCGAGGATCATTCCTTTAAATCGGCCGCTTTTAACTTCTATAACGTTTTTACATGCAATTCTACAACCAGCGCATGCTTTATCCCTTATTTTATATTTTTCAACAAGTTCTTCACCGCTAATCTTGTCGGCTGTAGGAAATACTCCTGTCTGAAAGTTCCTAACAGGAAATCTTCCAATTTCATTCATTACGCTTACAAGAATTGTTGTTCCATACTTCCTAACTTCTGGCACAAAGGGATCTGATTTAATGCGCTTATCTGCCAACGCCACAAGTTCTAAGAAACGTTCTGAATTGGCAACTTCTACAGGAAGATTCCCGTTAAGAGCAAGGGCCTTCAGATTCTTGGAACCCATAACTGCTCCTAATCCTGAACGAGCAGCAAGGCGAAAACGATCTGTAATTATACCTGCGTATCGCACAAGGTTTTCCCCGCCTTGGCCTATGCAAGCAACTTCAGTCTTCTTACCATGTTCTTCTTTTGTCACTTGCATGGTTTCATCCGTATCTTTCCCCCACAGATGCTTCGCGTCAACGATTTTGGCTTCTCCATCTTCGACATAAACATAGACAGGTTTAGAAGCACGACCTTGAAGGATAATAGCGTCGTAACCAACACGCTTCATTTGAGGTCCAAATTTCCCTCCAGAATTTGCCCCACCTAAAATGCCAGTCAGCGGGCTCTTAGCACCAACCTCATATCTTCCAGATTGTGGCCACGCTGTGCCTGACAATGGCCCAACAGTAAAGACGAGACGATTTTCTAGTCCAAGAGGATCAGTTTCAGGACCAGTTTCGTCGTAAAGAATATGGGTGCAGAACCCTGGTCCACCTAAAAATTTCTCGGCGAGTTCATTGCACAGATTTTCTTTGTATAGCTTTTTCTTTGTGAGGTCTATTCGAAGGATTTTTCCCATATACCCTTTATACTTTAGTTTGATGGTTATCAGCTCCTTACGAGTGATATGGCGTGTTGAGGACAAATAGAATAACATAAACCACAGCTGAGGCAGTTATTTTTATCTAGGATGACCTTTCCATTTTTCATGGTGAGTGCTTGATAGGGACAAAGATTTGCGCAAAGCTTACATGAGGTGCAGCGTCTCATGTTAATTTTGGGGTAAACTTTTTCCTTCATTTCCTCTTTCTGTTTATCTATATGCTTTAACGCGATTCCCCGAAAATCTTGCAAGGTCTTGTATCTCTTCCTCTCCATAAATTCAATGAGTTCGTGTTTTATGTGATTAACAACTTGCAAGCCGTGCATAATAGGGGCGGTACAGAGTTCAACGCATTGTGCCCCTGCCATAATCATTTCAACAACATCTCGGCCTCTGAAGACTCCGCCGATGCCGATTACAGGTATTTTCACTTTTCGTGCTATGTCAGTGATGCATCTCACAGCGACTGTACGAATAGCAGCGCCAGAGAGCCATCCTTCTCCTCTAACGCTACCGAGATAGGGTTTTCCAGTTTCAACGTTTATTGCTAAGACTGGACCGATGGAGTCGATGGCTGAAACAGCGTCGGCACCAAACCTCTCAACTTTTATGACTTTTTTTAAAAGGTCTTGCCAATTCGCCCTTACTTTGGCAATCACAGGAATTTTGACTACGGATTTGGTGGCTTTAAGCATTGGTAAGATATGTTGTACGTCATAGGAGACTATTTCGATAAAGTCAGCCCCGGCATCTTCAACCAAAGAGGCGATTTTTTCAACTTCTTCTCCTGTAAAGTCAATACTGGCGATGACTGGAACACCAAGACGCTTCACCTCTTGTATCTCATGTTCAACCCATATTTGAGAAGGAAGGTCGGACCACTTTTCTGCATTAATTAACGTGTCTCTGTCTACCTGAGCCATATGAGGAAAAGGATTCTCAGCTGCAATCAGTCTTATTGTTTTTGTTGTTACGGCGCCGAAACCTGCTTTTATCGCGCGTCTAAGTGTTTCACTATCGCGACTGTACGGTCCTGCGGCAAGGATAAGTGGGTTTGAAAGAGGCACTCCACATAATGAAAGAGATATATCAACTGATTTTGCCATAATTATTCGCCCATTTAGAGTTTCCATAAATTTTTTGCGGCTTCTGTGCATTTTCTTCTTGCAGTATTTTCATCAATGGTGAGTACTTTTCTGTTTCTGACTATTCTTTTGCCATTCACGATAACATCTCGCACTACGTTTCCGTCTCCGAAAACAACGAGATGTGTAATCAGATTTTCTGTTGTAACTGGTGTGGGAGCGTTTAGGTCTACGGTGATTAGATCCGCCTTTTTTCCCGGAGTTATTGAACCTATGAGGCTTTCCATGCCAATTGCCTTTGCACTATCAATTGTAGCCATTCGGATAACCGTTTCCGCAGGCATAACGCTGGCATCTTGGAGGTTTCCTTTATGTATAAGGAAAGCAGCCCTCATAACCTTGAACATGTCCTGAATATACCCATCTGTTCCGAGTCCTACAGTAAAACCTTGCTCCAGAAAACTCGGAATGGGAGCAATACCTCCTCCGACTTCGCAGTTACTGAGAGGCATATGCGCAACTTTTGCGTCGTGTTCCCGTAATATCTTAATTTCTTTAGGAGTTGTATGCACACATTGGGATACTAGAAGATCATGGCCTAAGAAACCTATTTTCTCATAGTACTCAACTGGAAGTTGTTGGTACTTGGCAGCGCAGTACTTTGATTCATACGCTCCCTCTTCGAGGTGGATATGTATGCCAGTGGGATATTTGTCGGCGAGGTCTCTTACTTTCTTTAAAAGATCTGTACTACAAGTAAACGTGGTATGTGTACAAAACATGCCTCTGGTTAGAGAGTTATTTTTACTGTTCCACTTTTTAATAAAATTGAGGTTTTCTTCAACTCCTTTCCAACCATTCTCTTCACTTATCCGTTCAGTGACCTCGAAACTCAGTGTGGAACGTAAACCGACTTCTTCAGTAGCCTTGGCTTCAACGTCTAGCGCCCCTGGAATGGAGTTGGGAGCCTCAAGAATGTCCGCACAACATGTTGTCCCGGTCTTTGCCATTTCAATGAACGACATCAAAGCTGCGGCATGAATTTGTTCTTTATTTAACACGTTTTCTACATTGGGCCACCAAAATTCTTTCAGGAATGCGATAAAACTAGATGGAGCTTCAGAAACAGGTATGCCATGAGATAAAATGCCGTACATGTGGTTATGGCTGCTAACCAGTCCCGGCATCACCACGCCTTCTTTTACATCAACAATCTCATCGGCACTGTAAGACTTTTCGATTTCTTTTGCAGGTCCCACATCAACGACTTCATCACCCTCCACGATAACGGCTCCATGGGGAATAACTCCATATTCATCATTCATTGTTAAAACATACATTCCCTTGACAAGTAACGATTTCACCAATTCGCATCCCCATTGCCCTGTAGAATTGGTGGCGTCTTTAATTAATAGTTAGCGCCCAACAAGAGTCCATATTATTTCAACAAATTCGTTATACATGATGCTTGTACTACAGCTGTGTTAACAATTTGCATTGTTTTTTCCTTGAGATTTGCTCCAATTATGCAGTTTTCAGTCTTTCTTGGAACAATTTTTGGATATCTTCTTCGCTTGAAGTGGTCCGGCGCCCAAGTATTCGTTGTTTACAATAATCGCTCCTAAGGTTCCACACTTTAATACTTTCTCTCGTTTGTTAGTGTCGAAATCATTCATTACAGCACGATCCCCGAATTCTTTTGCTATTTCTTTAACTCTTTCAGAGTTCAGTTTGGAAGAAGTCAGGTCAATATGTGCAGTGAATGCATATGCCTGCGCGCGTAGAATTTTGCGGAATTGAAAAAATAAGTCTTAAAATGTGACACAAACCTTAGCTACATACCAACTCCAAGTATAGCAGGATTCAGATTATCAAATTTTTTAAGCCACTCTACCCTTTCCTCTTTCAGCTTATTGACATAATCGCTTATTTCCTTTTTGGAGTAAAACTTGGATGTATTGAACTTCGTCATTCGCACCCCATTGGCCCTTCTAGGCACCAACGTGTTAAAATAGGGATATCGCTCCCACTCCACGGTGTTCCTGACAATTCCTCTTATAATCGCCGCCATCTCCGGAATCTCCACCCTAAGAACTGATTGCTTAAGGATTTTGTTGCTTCCTTCTCTTTTCTCTCCAACGCCACCTGTATTTAAAAAGTAACATTGAACCTCATCGCTGTGCTTTTTTATGAAGTCATAGAACCAGTTTCCCTCAAGGGTTTTGTCACCAACGATGAAGGGATTAGTTCCAACTTCCCTCACCGAGTTGCCTACTCGACTGGGATCACCTGCCGAAGTTTCTATTGACTCACCTAACATGAAGGTAGCTGCGGCTTGTTCAAGGGTTAGCTTTGACGCGATTGGTATCACCGTATTCCGTCTAGTAATGAAAATGATAATCATTCCGTCCAATTCGTCGATGGGTGGTAGATTTACGCTTTCAGACTTGTCCTGTCCTAAATCGTCCCTCTGTATTATAGCTCGTCCATTCTCGGTTAAAGTAGTATCGTCGAAGTGTATATTGCCATGGTAGTCAACCATCACGTTCTCGAAGATTGTTTTGTGGCTAATAGCTGCCCGGTAGATTATGGGTTGCACTTTTGGATCTAGGTACCCGGTTTTAAGATAGAACCCCATCTCAGGTCCAAGCGCCGAACCATCAGGTCTGATAAAGACCACATCGTCCTGAACGATCTCTTGACCCTCTCCATCCTCTAGTAAGCCATGATTGTGGCACGCATGGGTAGTCTTACCGGTGGCGCTGAGCCCGAAGAGAATCATACTGTACCTTCTTATTCTTCCCATATTATCGCTCCCCTTGACGATTTTCGCCCCCGCATGAACGCCCAGCATCCCTTCCTGCTTCGCAGCCCACATGGCCATTCTTAGGAACGCCTTTTTGGCTTCGCCATAGTAGTCTGAACCTAGGACGTAAGTAACCCCTATTTCGGGAAAGACTAGAACCTGTCTGTCCTTCTCCTGCCATTCTGGAACGAAGAGAAGGTAGAACTTTGGTCCAGACACTCCTTCTCTAAAGGGAAAGAGAGTCTGCCCAACCATGTAGGCAAGACGTATCATTTCTTTTCTATGTCCAGACATGTAAAGGGTACAGTGTGGGTTAAAGTGAGGATTATCGCCCATTGTCCTTTCGACGCACAGAAATGGGGCTCTCTTTATATATTCATGCATGAGTTCCACGGTTTTTGGCACATCTCTGAGGATTTCTTTTTGCCTTGGACCTAGTTGATGTTGAAGCACTCTTTGGCTTCCGATATATACTGTCAACCAAGCGCTTCGATTTTTTACTGTTGACACAAAGTTGTAGTTGCCATAAACTGTTCTAACGCCGTACTTTTCCGCTTTTCGTTTGAGCTCTCCCATGGTTGGGTGGGCTACATTGTCATCGTGACATAGACTCTCCATAGTGTCCAACACTGTTTGAAGTAGCGTTTTCACGTCATAGTCGATAGCTTGATTTTGCATCGCATTCATTCCTTAACTTAAGCTAACGATGTCCCTCACAAGTCGTAAACTATGCCCGGTATCTTAGGAAAAAGTTGTGCCTCGCCTATATGTTTGGCTCCAACTACCCAGCTGACAAGCCGCTCTAAACCAATTCCGCCTCCTGCCGAGGGCTTTAATCTTTCCTCTTTGGCTAATTTGAGCAATACTCCAAAATTCTCCTTTTTTATACCATCTCTCTCCATTTTTCTTACTATTTTACTGTATTCAAACTCCCTTCTCGAGCCAGACAGTACCTCCCCATATTTAGGCAGAAATAGATCATAATTGTCCCACCTGCCAGTTTTAAAATCTTCAAAATCATAGAATTCTCTGGGAAAACCAGTAACCCACACAGGTTCGCCGCTTTGAAATAGTATTTGGGTTTCCCATTCTCTTCCATACTTCTTTTCAAGTTCCTCTCTATCGTAGATTGCAAAAGGGGCTTTTGGGATTCTTAAACTATCGTATCTCCCAAGGTAGAGCAACTCATCAGTCATTTGTCGCTTCAAGCTACTTATTAAGTCACAGACCATTCTCTCAATAAAGCTCCTAATGCTCTCGGAAGTGGCGTCTCTGACTTCGAAATCCAACTGGGTGAACTCGTAGGCGTGTATTTCACTGTTTGCTCTTTCTATACTTTCTATCCTCACATTTGGAGAAAGTATAAATAATTTAGGATGAGCCAGGGAGCAAGCAACAATTTTGTGAACTATCATACTTGTTGTTGTTCTAACGGTTTTCCCATATATTTCCACTTCAATGCAGCTCTCGATGAATGCGCTTTGGTCTGGCCATAAGGGGTCAGTTGACTGGGAAAATATTACAGGTAGTAACCATTCAAATTCTTTTTTTGTAAATTCGCGCGTGAGATACTTTAGCACATATGTCATTACTCTGCTGATATATCGCTTTTTTTCTATTTCAATTTCAGATAGCATTTCCAAAGGGCGCGGGATTGTAGCTAGCCTATCTCGAACAACCATTAAACTTTTCTGAGCAACTGTATGTTTCTTGCTCATACATTCACCTTTTGATCCGGATATTTCAGTGGACGATTTCAAGGTTACTTATGTTAGATAGTAGTGTGGGTTATAAATTTTATATAGAAAATATTATAATTTGTTCAAAAAAAGTTAGGTTTTTATATGAGAATCTGTAATAATTACAAATTATGGAACCAAAACTTGACGAGAAGGATTTGGCAATTCTAGCCTCAATACAAAGAAACTGCAAACTCACCGCTAGGGAAATCGCAAAAAAACTTAACTCACCAATAACAACGGTTTTCGCAAAAATGAAGCGGATGGAAAAGTTGGGTATCATCAAAGGGTATAAGGCAATCTTAGATTCGCAGAAGCTGAATTATAATACAACAGCCTTCATTTTGGCCTCTGTCTCTTATGGAACGAGGAACAATGAGAAGCGAGTTTCACAGAGAGATATAGCCGAGGAGATAGCGAAATTTCCAGAAGTTCAAGAAATCCACATAATCACAGGAGATTGGGATCTCTTAGTAAAGCTTAAAGCCAAGAACGTCGACACTGTAGGAAAATTTGTTATTGACAAGTTAAGGCTTGTTAAGGGAATAGAGAAGACTCTTACGTGTATGGTTTTTGAAACATGCAAAGAAACAACAGAAGTAGATATCGAGTCACGGAAAGCAAGAATCAGAAATTTGTGAAATAATAGGATTCAGCAGTTAAGACTTTCGTGGTAACTTTCGGGTTACTCCGTCTTGAGCACTTTGCTCTTTAAGTGAGAGCCATCTATTATACCCAAGATTCCAATCTTGATTCGCCGTATCCGCTGGTATCGTTCCATCCAACCCTTGATGCGATTTTATTAAGAGTTGCAATAAATTCTAAAATTATCTGTAAAACATTAGAGCTACGGTTACATTTTTTTGGGTGCCACAACGCCGATTAGATTCAATGAATTTCTGAGCACTATTCTGATCGCCTCAACTAGTGCCAACCTTGCGTCACTTAGTGTTTTCGGCTTCGCTTTTAATACAGGTAAGGCATTGTAAAAGCTGTTGATAGAAAGATTGAGACCTTATATGAAAACGTCAAAGGTCAAGACGTGGACACATATGTAGTTAAGTTATAGGTCTGCATAGAGTTATAGGGCATAAGTTTAGATGACGTATCCTACCCTTTAAGACTTTAGCTTTGCTGTGTACAGGTTAAAGGCGCGCGCGCGATTAATCTAAATAGGGATGTATGCTACATAAGTTTATAAGGCGATTCGTTAACTGGGTAGACAAGCAAGAATTAGTCCAAAGAAAACTAGTTCTGCCTTATCGAATAGGAGGTGCAGTCTATATGCCATACGAAAGAGAACCTCGAGAGATGACCAAGGCAGTTTGCGCTGATTGCGGTAACGAATGTGAAGTTCCATTCAAGCCCGATCCCAGCAGGCCAGTCTACTGTAGAGATTGTTGGTCGAAGAGAAGAAGAACAAGTACAAGGTACTAACACTAAAGCCAGACGACTGTCTAACATATCCAAAACTATTTTCTCAAAGTTTTTTTATCATAAAAGGATTCACAAGATAGAATGCTTGTATAGATGTCTGTGGCCCAAAAAGTTTTGAATAGGCCCACTTATCTCATAAGCGTGACTGGTGATGTTAGGTGACTAAAATTAAAATTGCGCTAGCTGGCGTTGGAAATTGTTCCTCAGGTTTTGTTCAAGGTCTGCACTATTACAAAGACATGGACAATGAAGAAGATGTGATTGGACTAAGGCGGTTAATTCTTGCAGGGTATCATCCACGGGACATTGAAATCGTTGCAGCTTTTGACATTGACGCTAGAAAAGTTGGAAAGGATCTGTCAAAGGCTATCTTTGCAGAGCCAAACAATACTTTGAAGTTCGCTCAAGTTCCTGAATTGGGCGTCTCTGTCCAAAAAGGACAGGTGTTAGATGGTCTAGGAAGTTACCTCAAAGATATCGTGAAAATCGATTCTTCTCCTGAAGTAGATCCGGCACACGTGTTGAAGGAAAGCGGTGCTGACATGCTTGTTAACCTTCTTCCAAGCGGCGCGGTGAAGGCTGCACAATGGTATGCAGAGCAAGCGCTTAGGGCTGGTTGCGCTTTTATTAATGTAACGCCTGTGAGTATTGCAAGTGACATCACGTGGGCGGGACATTTCGAGAACGCAGGGTTACCGGTTGTGGGTGATGATTTGATCGACCAAGTCGGCGCCACCACATTGCATAAGACGCTGCTGAGGTTACTTTCGGCGCGGGGTGTTCGCATCTCCGAAACTTATCAACTTGATGTGGGTGGAGGGACAGAGTCTCTGGATACACTGGAGAGGAGTCGAGAAACTAAGCGGGTTGTGAAGACGAAGACGGTAGAGTCGGCTTTGCCCTATAAGGCTTCGGTTGTGGCTGGGACAACTGATTACGTGGATTTTCTGCAAAACCGACGGGATAGCTATTTGTGGTTAAAGGGGCTATATTTTGGAAGAGTGCCGATGGAAATTGAACTGCGGCTGTGCACCGTTGATGGTCCAAATGCTGGTTCAGTTCTTTTAGACGTTATAAGAGCAGTCAAGGTTGCCCTTGAAAGAGGAGAAGCAGGAGCGATACTGAGCATTTCCGCCTACGCCTTTAAACAACCACCAAAAATACTGCCCCTTGAAAGGGCCACGCAACTATTTGAAGATTTTATTCGACAGAAGACCTAGCTTCGGTCTATATGCGCACCATCGAGAAAGAAGCATTTGAAGCACTATAACTTCACACGCATCCCATCATAGGCGAACTTCAGCCCAGGAGTTTTCGCCTCGTACTCAAGTCTCTCTTGATGTGATAGACCGGCAACTAATTGACCATTTTTCCAACTATGGCAGGAGAGATGTGTCAGAATGCACTTCTCAGCCCCTATCTGTTTCCAGCAATCAATAGCTTGCTGAAGTGAGAAAATCATCCATTTCTCGCCTTCTCTTGGCAGTAGCTCGTCTAATGTTGCTTCTAATATCAGAAAATCAAGGTCTTTGAGACACCTCAGAGTTTCTGGCGGAGGCACTACACCATCAACAAGATAGGCGAATCTTTTGGAGGATTCAACAATAAAGCCAACACTATGATCAGTATGCGTGGTCTTTACGACTTCCCAAGTGGCATCTGGCAGTTCAAGTTTATCTCCTGGCTGAATTGGATGCGGATTTACCCTCTTTTTCATGTATGCGAGTTCCTGGTCAAAATGATACGCTACTTCATGGGGCAAATAGACTTCGATGCGTGACCATTTCGCAAGAGATGAAGGCTCTCCAAGAGCAGCAATCCCCCAAACATGGTCAAAGTGCCAATGCGTGATGAAAATTCGATTAACCTGTCTTATAGCTTCGCGTTCCAATTGAAGTTCAAGGTCAGGGCTTGCATCTACTACAACAGTCTCTTGACCGATTAGGGCAATGGATGCTCTTGTACGGAGATGTTTGGGGTTACGTCTTGCGGCTTCGCAAACTTCGCAGGAACAGTGAAATGATGGCACTTGGATTGCACCGCTGGATCCAAGGAACACAAGTTCAATACAACCTTTCGATTTTTTCGATTGGGACATACAAATTATCCCTCTCAATGCGCAACTAGGGCAGATACGGAACACCTACATTTGCTACAAGATGCAGAACTTCATTTTCTATTTGTCTCGCTTTCCTGTAATGAAGTCTTCTACCCACTGTCTCGCCAAGTCGTCTGGAACCTGCACTGGAGGATGCTTGAACGCATAAGAAGAAATACTGACAAGAGGACCTGCGATTCCTCTATCTTGCGCCAGCTTCACAGCCCTTATAACATCTATAGTTACTCCTGCGCTGTTAGGCGAATCCTCAACCTCCAACTTCGCTCTGAGCGTAACTGGTTGATCGCCAAACTTTCGCCCCTTAACATATAAGTAGCATATTTTCTTATCCTTAAGAAAAGGCACATAGTCAGAAGGACCGATGCGCGTCGGTACTTCGTAAGGCACAAGACTAGTAACAGCCTCAGTCTTGCTTATACGCTTCGTCTTCAACCTATCCTCCACCGTCATATTCAAGAAATCCGTGTTGCCACCGAGGTTGAGCTGATAAGTTTCCTCAATTTTAATCCCCCTATCAACACACAACCTCACCAAATTCCGATGCAAAATTGTGGCGCCAAGCTGGCTCTTAATGTCGTCGCCCGCAACAGGCAGGTCCTTTCCTTCAAACCTTTTGCCCCATGCATTATCTGAGGCAACGAATTCCGGAATGCAGTTAACGAAGGCGCATCTCGCATCAAGACACGCCTGAGCATAGTGAAACGTTGCGTTGTGACTTCCTACTGGAATAAAATTAACTAGCATGTCCACCCTAGTGTCTGCAAGAACTTGTGCAATGTCAGAAGCCTTAACCTTCTCACTGTCATAAGCATGGAAGGGTGTCTTCATGTGAGGCGCCACCCCGTCAAGAGCAGGCCCAGGAATCACTTTTACTCCTAGCTGCGGGACATCAGCAAACTTTGCACAGACATTTGGCTCAGCCCATATGGCGTCAGCCAAGTCTTTACCAATCTTCTGCTGGTTAACTTCGAAGGCAGCTACAAACTTTATGCTTCGAACATGATAGCCCCCGAAATTGACATGCATTAATCCTGGAACCTTCGTGTCTTCTCTGGCGTTTTTGTAGTATTCGACACCTTGGATGAGGGCTGAAGCACAATTTCCAACCCCTGCTATTGCAACCCTAACTTCCATTGGTTCTCCTCTCTCGAAAAGATGAATGATTGTATATATAAATTGATGCGAAACGCCATAACCAATAGAAACATATAAATATTTTTGTAAAATGGTAAATCCTTCCTAAAAGGAGAAATCTAGTATGTTTGAAGATTTTTTAACGATGGAGAATCTTCTGCTTATTGCAAAAGGTTTGATTATCTTAGTTGCAATGCTTGTTGCCGACAAGTTGATACGTAGGGCAATCGCCAGATACTCACAGCGGTTAAGGTTACCGCCTCATGTTGAAAACATTTTCAAATTAATCGCTAGAATTATTATTGCTGCAGCTGGCATGGTTGCCTTTTTATCTTTTTTCGGCTTGCCTACTGACTGGTTTGTTGGAGTTTCCGCTTTGACTGGAGCAGCTATTGGGTTTGCCTCCACACAGACTGTGGGAAACTTTTTGGCTGGCCTTTACATCATGATGTCGAGGCCATTTATGATTCGGGATTACGTGAAAATAGGAGATGTTGAAGGGGAGGTGCGAGAGATAACCATCAACTACACGAAAATATACACACCTACATATAACATCATGGAGATACCAAATAGGAAAGTCTTAGACAGCACCATCCTTAATTATTCTACCAGAAGAAACGTAATCGACTACTCCTTCGAAGTAGGCTTTCCCCATTCAGAAAATGTAACGAATAAAGAGCTAATTGAGGAATGCATTCTCCCTGTCCTTGAAAAGTTTTACAACAAATACAAGGGCACCCTTCCAAAGAAGCCAGAACTGAGCATGTTGAAGCTAAACAGACTTGAAAAGGGCTTTCTAATTAGAATACTCTTTCCAGGAGGAAAAATAAACGACTTCTACAACATCCAGCCAGAGCTTATGCAAAACATAGCGAATAGTTGGGATGTGTACAAAGCGAGAAAGCATCAATAAAAAATGGTTGCAACCTCAACAACGGGCACATTAAATACGCGTTTAATTTCTACAACAATGGGTTTAATTTGATAAAGGCCTCTTATCTTTGAGGCCATACTATGACTTTGCGCGACATAAACGTTCCGAACCAGAAGAGTAAGATCCCGAAAATCTCGCCGAAGGTAGTTGAAGAGCCACCCTACATTGTTGACCGCTCTAAACTTCGGCGTTTCACCCAGAAAAACATCATTTTTGAAAGAGTCATATGGGACTCGTCGTGGAAAGGCTACAAGAAAAACTACGATGAAAAAGTTCTGGACATAATTACTCAAGGAAAATCAGGATATTCGCAAGTAGACTTTGCCTTGGCCTATGCCTCTTGGATAGTACATGACGCTTTCAAAGATGGATTCTCATGGACCAAGATTAGAACACACAAAACACCAATAGATACTATTGGAATTGACTGGGCAAAAACTAGATGTGAGATCAATGACCTACATAAGATGAACATCTACATCAAGCGAGCAGCAAAGCTTTTTGGCGCTTCGCTCGTTGGAATCTGCAATCTCAACAGAAATTGGGTTTACGCTGACGTTGACATCCCTAAGAAATTTAAAAACGTTATCGTTATGGCAGTTGAAATGGACGCAGATGGGATTGCAACCTCTCCAGCTGTTTCCGCGGCGGCTGCCACAGGGGCGGGATATTCGAAAATGTCTTTCATAGCTGCATGCATGGGCGAGTTCATCCGAAATCTCGGATACAAAGCAATTCAATGTGGAAACGATACTGCTTTAAGCGTTCCACTTGCAATTGATGCTGGACTTGGAGAACTGGGTCGTAATGGATTATTGATAACGCCTCAATATGGCCCAAGGGTTAGGCTCTGCAAGGTTATAACAGATTTTCCGCTGGAAGCGGATAAATCTATAGAGTTTGGAGTAAAAGAGTTCTGCAAAAAATGTAAGTTATGCGCTAAGTATTGCGAGACAGGTGCGATTTCAATGGATGATGAACCGAGCTTCGAAACAGCATGCCAATCTAATAATCCTGGAGCGTTGAAATGGTACGTCAACGTTGAACAGTGTTATCTTTTCTGGTACAAAAATGGCACAGACTGCTCAACATGCATAAAAGTTTGCCCATACAATGTCGCATCAGCAGGAAAAGTCAACGTCTCTCCAGAAGAATTTTGGCAATCAAAAGAATACTAATACGCGCATATTGCAACCTGATTTCCAATTACAAATTTATCCTACTGCGAGTATGCCTTCGAAAATCTTCTCTTCTCCTACTTCTAACTCGCTAGCCAACCACAACTTCAGCAACCTCGCATCTTTTGGCAAATTACCGCTAAAAGTCAATACTCGCCCATCTTTTAAAGCGTCTGCTTGAAAGCTCTTCTCGGTCTCTCTGAACAGAAAAGACACAGTATCTGCGCCTTTTGCTAATGTTTTGAAGTCATTCCACTGTTTACATCGAACTATTACTGGTGGTCCTCTTAGAGCAGCTGATGCCGTAGATAATGCAGTTGGTGGTGCTGCTGGTTGTTTACGGGGAGAAGAAAGAATATCTACCAAACCAGTAATTTCAGTTTGAAGAGTGGAGAGACGTTCTTCAACCTTTTCAATCTTTTCAGCCATCTCGCCTGTCTTACCCACTGACGATGTTATGTTTCCCAGTTCACCTATCAAACGGTCAAGATCTTTTTCGTGTTCTCTGAGAACATTGATTATGAAATCTAAAGCTTCTAAGGCTTCGTCTTTTGAAGGAGATTTTTTCACCATTGAGCTCAGTTTCCTCCCCGCAATTGTCTTCAAGAAATACTAATGGCATGAAAATAGATAAACCTAATGCAGCAATAAACAATATCCCAGCGAATGCCCAAGTATTCGTATTGTGAATATAAAGCATGACTGTTGTGTATCGTTTGCAAAACCTGGTTAATAAGGCGAGAAGAACATCTTCAGGTTTGTTTCGCAGCACAATCAACCTTATAGCGCACGGAGCTTTTATTGGCATGCGCGACGAACGGATATGCTAATCAGGCTATGCGCGACTCTGGGTATCGTGGACTTATAAAAAGCAGAGTGGAGTACATTAATAAAAACACACAACACCAAAACGCCACATAAGTACAACATTGACTAGCTTCCGCCAAATCAGAACTTCTTCCAAAAGTCTTCATACCAACGAAGAATCCTCGACCCATTAGAAAATCTAATAGGATAGTCTCTCTACTGCGGCAAACAGGTATAGAATGCCAAAAAACACTGGTTATAAAAACTGGGGGGTAGTCATATGGAATGCGCGCTGTTATTCATATCTAGTTAGGTACATTGGGATGATTGCTTGTTTCATTCTTATTTCCAAAGGCAAATCGCTCCACAATGCGTGGTTTTTTGATGCCCTGCGCAAGTTGTCACTTTTTACTTTTTCATATAGGGAAGAAAACGGTTTATTGTTTCCTTTTGAGGTGTTTTTCATTTTTGCCCACCTAGCGTAACTCGTATATTAAGAGTTAATAAATGTTTTTACCTACTTGTAGAACTTTAAAACATATCGACACAATCGTTCATTCTTTAGCTTTCAATTATCATGCTCAAATTTGAAATTATCGTTTGTTAGTTTGTTTATGTCGTAAGCCTTTTATAGTTGTATGCTATCTTAAGTCTTAAGACGGTTGAGGTTGAAGGAAAAAGGGATACATATGGACAAAAGAAGAGAATTTTCTTCTCAAAGCCTTCTCCTTTCTCCCTATTGAAAATGGTTTTTCCATATGCTCCCCCCTTTTCCAACAAGCAATGAGGCCGCCTTAATACCTAGTAAGACATAGCCTATGAACTAAAGCAGAAGCAGCAGTTCCTCAACGAAATTTAGCGTGGAATAATGTATCTTTAAAGGGAATTTTGAGAATTTCAGATACAAGTGAGACAACTAATGAACTTGAACATTTCAGAGGGTATTTGCTGCCGAGGCCTGATATTTGGGTTAGACTTGGTTTGTAGGTGTTAGCGCAACGGAAAATTGCTCCATCAAGTTTCAGATATATGTGGACGAGTCTTTAGGAACCGTCTTGTCTCTATAAACTCCCAAATTTCTTGGTTTCAGATGGATTTGGGCGTTTTTGGCGTAAAACGAACGTCGTGTGTAGGAAAGTGCTTGTCTTTTGATAGAATGGCCTGTAAAATTTTTGTTTGCACACACACGCCCAAATAGATTCATCGTTTAATCAGATGCACACCTGTAGCCTTGAATGAAGCATAAACTTTTTCCCCCACATCCAATTCAAGCTCTTCTATTGCTTGCTTCGTCACTAAAGCCGAAAGACCATTATCCATATATATTCTAAATATCGCCCCAAACTGAATCATGCCAGTAATCTTCCCAATAACACTATTTCGTGCGCTACTCTCTAACTTATCTCTAGATAAGACTACATTTTCGGGTCTAATGAAAACGTTCACTTCCCCGGCCCTAATATTAGAAATCGCATGTATGTGATTGCTCCCAACTTGCACTAGAGCCACACCTTCTTCACTCGACACTATCTCCCCTCTGACAATGTTTTCCACCCCAACAAAAACCGCCATCTCCTCACTTACAGGCTCGTTGAAAATCTTGTAAGGCGTGTCAACCTGGACTATTTCACCATTTATTATTACGCCTATCCTGTCGGCCAACGCCAAAGCTTCATCTTGATTATGAGTGACGTGAATCGTCGTCGTACCTTGTACTTTATGGATTCTCCTTAATTCTTCCCTCAGTGATTCCTGGGTTCTTAAATCCAAAGCGCTTAATGGCTCATCAAGGAGAAGAATATCAGGGTTTATCACGAGAGCGCGGGCTAAGGCCACCCGTTGTTGTTCCCCACCAGAAAGAGTGGAAGGGAACCTACCCTTGAGGTAAGAAATGTGCACGGAATCCATTACGCTTTGAACTTTAGATTCAATCTCTCTCTTAGGAAACTTCCGCATTTTCAGACCGAAAGCAATGTTTTCTTCTACCCGCATATGGGGAAATAAGGAATAGTCTTGATAGACAAAGCCGATGTTGCGCTTCTCTGGTGAGATGCTTGCAGTGTTCCTTCCATTCAGAAAGATGTTCCCTTCACGTGGAATGTAGAATCCAGCAATAGTCTCGAGGATTAAGGTTTTACCAGCAGCTGTAGGCCCGAGGATAACGAAGTATTCTCCCTTGTTCACATTAAAAGTCACGTTTTTGAGGGAGAAATCGCCCCACTCGTGACTGACTTTTTCAAAGGTGATCACTTTTGTCTCTCCCAGTACTTCGTGGATGTGCGCAAGATAATGAAAATCGCAAAGCAAACAAGTATTAGGAGGACGGCTGTGGGCTGAGACTTATTTAGGCCACCAGTGGTAAATTCGTAATATATTAAAATTGGAGCAACCATGGGATAAAATGCGATCATTATTACTGCGCCAAACTCACTTATACCTCTAGCCCATGCCATCACGGCTCCAGAAAAGAGGTGGCGGATAGCCAAGGGCAACGTTATCCAGTAGAAGGTTTTCTGTTGGCTGGCACCTAAGGTTCTGGCCACGCGTTCAAGATGTGGATTGATGCTCTGAAAACCTTCTTTCGCAGCATTTACATAGAATGGAGTGTTCACGAAAAGCATCGCGACTACAATACCCCACAGAGAATCTTCGAAGATGATACCAAGATTCGAAAAGGCGCCTCCTATGGCGCTTCTACGCATAAACAGGGCATATAGAGCTATCCCTGCAACGCTGTGCGGTATTATCACTGGCACATCTATGATGGATTCCACCACGCTCTTTCCAAAAAAATCATGCCTTGCAAGAACATATGCCAGAGGTGTTCCAAGAGCTACTGCGACCAAGGTTGCGAGAAAGGAAGCGTATAAAGTCAATAGAATCGATTTTATCACTGCAGGGTCACTAGCTGCTTCAAGAAGACCTTCTGGCTCGAGTACGATTTGCTGGAAAATCATGTTGAAGAGTGTGAGGATTATGAAGAGTATGATAAGAGAGCCTATAAGCAAAAAAATCAGAGAAAGAGGTTGACGTTTGAAGACTTTGATGGACATAATTTCATTGCCCCACTATGTATGGTCTAAGGCTTTCAGGAACTTTGTCTATGTCACTTGTTACCGCTGGCACAACAGGTGGTTGCGCGTTATTGTGTAGGACACTTTGACCGAATTCATTGAGGATATATTTGACGAATTCTGCGGCAAGCGTTGGATGGGGGGAACTATTAGGTATTGTTAACCCATAAACAATTGGCTTTCCAGTACTAATTTTTGTGGTTTTCCGAACCCTCACGGTCTTGTAGATGCCATTATGATAATCAGAGCTCAAGTCAATGGATTCAGGCAATACCAGAAATTTGAGTCCATGCTGCCTCGCGACACTCGAGTACTCAAAAGCGTAGTCCAATCCACCCTCCTGCACAAAAGAAATCAGGTCAATGGACTTCTCTCTAATCATCAACTTCGCGGTGTTGGGATTCAAATCTGACATATTAGTGTCTATAGTATATATCCCGTCGGCTTCAGATACTGTAATATCCGAGTTAGCCTCGATTAGATCCTCAAAAATCAGATCATCGTCATATTCGAGTTCTGCAAGCTGTATGACCATGAGCGATCTATACCCACACGGGTCCATATTGGGGTTGGAAAAACCCCATTTCACATCGTTTTTTCGAAGAATGTTGTACCAGTTAGTTGAGTTTATCTCGTCAGCATATCTACTTTGGTCAGTATAGACTATAGTCATCCTATTAACAGCAAATATTATGTACCAACCTGTGTGGTTTGAGTCCGAAGTCATCATCATATTTGGTATCATAGTGTAATCTGCAGATGCAAGCACATCACACTCTTCACCTAGTTCTGTGATCTTTTGCACACAGATGATACTACCACTAGGTTCTAATTGCACTTCAACGTTCGTATGGTTTGCCTCGAATTCAACTTTAATATCTTCAAGAGGAAGCGCCAAACTACCTGCACAGAAAACTTTCAATCCAATCTTCTGTGATCTGTCATAGTAGTAGAGAAGCCCTCCTACTGTCGTAATGGCAAGAATGGAAATGAGTACACTTGTTTGTATTCTAGTTAGTCCACTTCTAGAAAGTTCAATCATTTTCAAATCACCATTATGTTCATTCGTGCATATCGGTATGATAACCTTAAATACGTATCGCTAGATCGCCAAACATTGAGCGCACGGCGGCAACATCGAAGTTTGTTCTGGTCAAAACGAAATATCTTCAAATCTTCAATAAGCTAGCTGCCACAGCATGCAACATCCGCGACAAGGGCATATCCAAAATCACTGCCCATAGAAACGGTAGAAGTTACAACAATAAGAGATTAAAGAAGACCTTTTCGCTTAAACCGCAACAGTAAAGTAACAAAGGCGTTCTCACTACTCACAAGATAGGAATCGACATGAAAATAGACACAGTTCTAGTCTTAGATTTTGGCGGACAATACTGCCACCTAATAGCAAGGCGAATAAGAGAAAACAATGTCTACTCAGAAATAGTTTCCCACGATATCTCACCAACTGAAATAGAAAGTTGGCAAAAGAAGGTTAACGTTAAAGGTCTTATTTTATCGGGAGGCCCACAAAGCGTTTTTGAACCGAACACCCCAAAAATCAACCATGACATCCTCAATTTGAGCCTCCCTGTCTTGGGGTTATGTTATGGGCATCAATTAATAGTCCACATCATGGGAGGACTGGTCAAGTCCGCAGAGAAAAGAGAATTCGGCATCGCCTGTGCGACAATAGATAATCCCGTTGGTGTATTAAAAGGGTTAAATAGCAAAGAGAAAGTATGGATGAGCCACAGTGACATCGTCTATAGTCTAACAAATGAATATGAAGCCTTAGCTCACACCGAAAACTGTCCGGTCGCTGCTTTCCGCCACAAAAAAGGCATTGTTTACGGGTTGCAGTGGCACCCAGAGGTAGTTCACACAGAAAATGGAGACAAAATGCTGAAAAACTTTCTTTTTGAAGTGTGTCAATGCGAGTCAAACTGGACCATAGAAGATTTCGTGGAGAAAGCAGTAGACGATACAAAAAAATTGTTAGGTACTGATAGAGCAATAGTGGCGTTCAGTGGTGGCATAGATTCTAGCACAGTGACAGCCCTAGCCGCAAAGGCAATCGGAAAAAACCTAACAGCTGTATTTGTAGATCACGGTTTCATGCGGAAAAGCGAGCCAGAATTTGTCGAGAACACATTCCGAAAATTTAACATTAACTTCATAGCTGTTGATGCTAGACAAAGATTTTTACAGAAACTCCGAGGTGTAATCGACCCGGAGCAGAAACGAAAGGTTATCGGTGAAGAGTTTGTTCGCGTTTTCGAAGAAGAGGCAAGAAAAGTTGGTGCAGAATATCTTTTACAAGGGACAATTTACCCAGACAGAATTGAATCAGGATTTGGGAAGTTTTCGGACAAGATAAAGACGCATCACAATGTTGCTGGGTTGCCCGCGAAAATGGAGTTCAAAGCTATTGTTGAGCCATTAAGAGACTTGTATAAAGATGAGGTTCGGGAAGTTGCCGAAAGGTTAGGGTTACCCAATAGAATTGTTAAGAGGCAGCCTTTTCCAGGACCCGGTCTAGCTGTGAGAATAATAGGCGAGGTTACAGAGGAGAAGTTGGATATTGTGAGAAAGGCAGACAGGATTGTTACTGATGAGATTGAAAGTGCTGGTTTTAAGGATGAATTGTGGCAGTATTTTGCGGTGTTGACAGATACCAAAAGCACGGGGGTTAAAGGAGATTCTAGAGCGTATGGCTACATGGTTGCAGTGCGGATTGTTGAAAGCAGAGAAGCTATGACTGCTAGTTTTGCAGAGATTCCCTACGAAGTTCTTGAAAAGATTTCTTCGAGAATAACTAATGAGATACCTGATGTGACCCGAGTGGTCTACGATATTACTCACAAGCCACCTGCAACGATAGAATGGGAATAAAAAACTTAATCTGCCAGTTCACTTTACAACAGAAGTGGATGAAGAAAATGAGACTTGACGATTATCTATCAAAGTTTGCCGATTTAAAGCATTATACAAAATCGTGAAGCACGATTTCTCAATTAGAGAACTTATGCATCATAACTGGAACCATATACTGCGTGACCTCGCCAATGGCGTAATCCTCGGTGAGAAAGAAGGAGCCAACGTGAAGATTGTTCTAGTAAGCGTCTTATTACATGACATCGGTAGACTTTACCCTGCGAAAGGAAAGGATCACCATACCTTAGGCATAGAATTTGCTCCAAGGCACCTCGCAAACTCCGGTTTCACGAAAGAATTTCTACACAGAGACGGGACGAAGACCAGGCGAGAAAAGTTTTACGAAGGCGGCTAAGTTCTGTAGAGAACTGAAAGAAGAGGAACAAAACATCAAAGAGATTGTTCCAGAATGCAGAGAAGATTAATAGTGAATTCATTCAAAGCAAGCTAAGATATTGTCTGAATGGTGAACCGAAACACCATTAAAACGAAGCTGAGTGAAATGTTCGCAGAAATAGAAACTAAAATAAGAAAAGCCAAGAAAGCTTTCAAACAGCTTAATTATTCACCAAAGCAGATCTCAGCAAAAGAATTCCACGATTATATGACAGGAGAGATATTCTCCGAAGACACAACAACCCTTCATGATATTCTGGACAACGAATTTCTTATAATTCACGAAGTAATTGAAATAAGCGAACTCAAAAAAATGGGAAGAAAAATTAACAAACGCACAATCGTGGAATCCCCGAAAACCATGATTTACACCGCTCACTTTACGGCAATGGAACAAGAGCTCAACTTTGCCTTCCTTAAAAAGGACTTCTTTTGGATCAAAATTAGACTGCGGCAGCATAAAGAAAGCGTTTTAGAGGATGATCCAAACCTTCCAGAAAAACTAGGACCAAAAGGAGAAGAAGTTCTTGAGAAATTCAGCAAACTCATAGCTGAATCAGCACGACCAAGTTAGTTGCGAGCGTGAAAGAACAAGATTGAAGATGGCAGCTTTGGATATGTTGACGAATCCGGTGTTTCGACAAAGTTTTTAGTCAAGTATCACAGAATCTAAATCCCTATTCGGAGAACGAAGAAAACTTTGAAAGCTTTAATCTTGGCAGGAGGATTCGGAACAAGACTACGCCCCTTAAGTTGCACAAGACCAAAACTCCTCTTTC
This sequence comes from Candidatus Bathyarchaeota archaeon, assembly GCA_023131225.1. Lineage (NCBI taxonomy): Archaea > Thermoproteati > Candidatus Bathyarchaeota > Candidatus Bathyarchaeota archaeon. The sequence continues at coordinate 43,697 of JAGLZW010000026.1, forward strand.
CAATAGCCAACAAGCCACTTCTCGACTTGACGCTTAAAAAACTAGCAGAAAACGGCGTAAAGGAAGCAATACTAGCCGTCAACTTCATGGCCGACGTCCTTGAACACGTCTGCGGTAAGTCAAAACATGGAATAAGACTTCATTACTCAAGAGACATGCCACCAAAACCTAAAACCGCATGCTCTTCGCAAAGGGCGTTAGGAACAGGGGGTCCCATAAAACAGGCTGAAAAGCTGCTAGGAAGAAAAAAGCCTTTCTTAGTGCTAAACGGCGACATCTTGACCGACGCTAATTACTCAGAAATTATGGAACAACACAAAAGCAACGACTGCATAGCAACCATAGCACTCCGCAGAGTCAAGAACCCAAGCCGCTATGGGGTAGTGAAACTAACAAAGGAAAATCGCATCACAAGGTTTGTAGAAAAACCATCTAAAAAAGCGCCGAGCAACTTAGCAAACGCCGGCATCTACATTCTCGAACCAGACATCTTCAACTACATCCTGCCAGGTAAACGATGTTCCATAGAACGGGAAATATTCCCAAAGCTTGCAGAAGAAGGAGAACTTTTCGGTCACGAGATTAAAGGCTTGTGGGTTGATGTTGGGAAGCCAACAGATTACATTAAAGCAAACAAGCTTTGGCTTGAGGCAAGAATGGAAACAAGCAACAATTATTTGGAAGCGAGAATTGGAAAGAAAGTGGAAATCAAGGAAGCAGTGGCTATTGAAGAAAATGTGGCTGTGGGAGAAAAATCGATTATAGGCCCAAACGTGTCTCTTGGAAAAAAGGTTTTTGTAGGGAGAGATGTTCACATGAAAGACTCCATCATTTTCCCCAATACCATAATTTCAGATTTTACGACCATCAAAGGAGCAATAATAGGCGAGTCTGTCACTATCGGAAAAAAGGTGATAATCGAAAGAGGATGCTTAATAGGCGACAACACAGTAATTCGAGACAACATCACTCTCACCCACGATGTCAAAATATGCCCCTCGAAAGAAATCTCAGAAAGCATACTCACACCCAGATGCATTATGTAACTTGAGACGAATAGAAAATGGAAAAGTCAAGACGATTGTTTGGAACAAACGGGATCCGCGCAGTAGTTAACGAGGAATTAACGCCAGAGTTTGCAATAAGAATTGCAGAAGCCATTGGCACATTCTTCAAACGAGGCAGAATTCTCCTAGGATATGACAACAGAGTCAGCAATATTATGCTAGCAAACGCGGTCACAAGTGGGCTGGTTTCAACAGGCTGCAACGTCTATGACGTTGGAATGGCACCTACGCCCAGCATCCAATATGCAGTTAAGAATCGCCAAATGGACGGCGGCGTCATGATTACAGCCTCTCACAACCCACCCAAATATAATGGAATAAAAGTGATGGCAAAAGACGGCGTAGAAATTTCAAGGCAACAAGAGGTTAAAATCGAAAACATATTCTTTGAAAACCAAGTCGACCGCGTTGACTGGTGTAGAGTTGGACACGTATACGTCTTGCTCAGAGTCTTGGACGAATACAAAGAGGCTGTGAAAAAGCATGTTGATGTTGTTGCAATTAGGAAAAAACATTACCACGTTGTGGTGGACGCTGCCAACGGCGTAGGCGGCTTAGTAACACCATACTTGCTTAGAGAGCTAAGCTGCCGAGTCACCACTATAAACGCAGACATTGATGGAACATTCCCAAGTAGAATGTCAGAACCTAGACCAGAAAATCTACAGGACTTGGCAACAACGGTGAAGACCGTTGGGGCAGATTTCGGCGTTGCTTTCGATGGTGATGCAGACCGCTCCATCTTCGTAGACGAAAAAGGAGAAATACAATGGGGAGATCGCACCTTCGCCCTGATAGAAAAACATTTTCTACAAGCAAACAGCGGAGAAACAATTGTCACGCCTGTAAGCTCTTCACAAGTAGTCAAAGACATCGCAGAAAAATATGGCGGCAAGCTAGTCTGGACAAAGGTTGGAAGCACCATCGTCTCATACACCATGAAGAGATTGAAGGCAAAATTGGGAGGAGAAGAAAACGGAGGCGTATTTTACGGCCCCCATCAGCCAGTACGAGACGGTGCAATGACAACAGCTTTAATCTTGGACATAATGGCGAAAACTGAGAGAAAGTTATCTCAATTGCTGGGCGAATTGCCTCATTATTATCTTGAGAAAGGCAAAATAAAATGCCCAAACGAAAAGAAAACTTTGGTCCTTAAAAAATTGGTTGCAGATGTCAAACACTTAAATCCTGAAACCATCGATGGCGTAAAATTATGGTTACCAAATAAAAGCTCCATCCTCATAAGACCAAGCGGAACCGAACCCATATACCGATTCTACGCCGAAGCAGAGACAAAAGAAAGAGCGTACACATTGGTTAAAGAATATAAGCGAAAACTGCAACAAATCATAATCCCTTAAACTCAAGACAAACTTTCAAACCACAAGATGCCCGGTCGGATAAACACCACAGAAGTGAAAAAATGTCCAGCATAATGAACATTAACAAAGAAGATATTGACAGTTTCGAAAAATGCGGAAACTACACAGTCAGCGTCATCGAATGCGGCAAAATAGGCGTGCCTTATGCTTGTCTTTTTACAGACTCAGGGTTCAGAGTAATAGGCGTAAACACAAATCCGCACGCCCTTGAATTGCTAAAGAAGGGGCAAACTCTGTTTCTAAAGGAAGCCTATCACACATTAGAAAGATACATGAAAGAAGGAGTTTTCACTGCATCTTCTAATGCTAGAAAGACCGCATCGGAAAGTGACATCATTGTTATCGCCGTTCAAACGGCAGTTGACCCAAAGAAAAAGCCAGACTATTCGCTATTAGAAAAAATGTGCAGAGAGGTAGGAATGGGGCTGCAGAAAGATTCTTTGGTTCTGTTTGTCTGCTCCACAGGACCTGGAATAGTTGAAGGTTCTATGCGAGAGGTCTTAGAAAAAACATCTGGATTAAAGGCTGGCGTAGATTTTGGTTTGGCTTGTAGCCCCATTCAAGCGAATTCGCTGGAACCATTGAGCAGAGTTTCTAACTTCTCGAGAGTCGTAGGCGCTATTGATGAATCAAGCCTTAGAATAGCAAATCTTGTCTTAGGTAGAATAACCAAGTCGAATATTATGGAAGTCAGCAGCATGAAAACCGCCGAGGCAGTAAATCTTTTCCAAAACGCAAGTAACGAGGCCAGTCAAGCTTTAGCGAATGAGCTTGCATTCTTGTGCGAAAGGCTTGGAATTGACTTTCTTGAAATCTTGAAAGTTGCCAACAAAAGTGACACATTCCATCTGCCCTTTCCTGGCATCTTGAATAGTTCGGCTCGGAGTGATTTTTTCCTGCTTTATGAAGAAGCCGAAAACATTAACTTGAACCTCCGTCTGACGCATTTAGCTAGAAAGATAAATGAAGAAATTGTTGATTACACGTTCCGCCTGGCAAAAGACGCTTTGAAAGTTTGTGGCAAAACGGTTAGAAGAGCAAAAATTTCGGTTCTAGGGATTTCCCAACACCCAAATATCAAAGAACCACCTAGAATACTGACAAGGAACATCATTAATCTCCTCAAAAAGAAGGTGAGGATAGTGCAGATTTATGACCCGTTCTTTTCAAAAAAAGAGTTGACAGAGCTTGGCTTTGAAGCCGAAAAATTATTCAAAGTTGTTGAAAAAACGGATTGCATAATCATTCTAGTAGGCCATTCCAAGTTTGAGCGGTTGAACCTTAAAAAAATCAAGCTCTTGGCCAAAAAATCGCCAGCAATAGTGGACATCAGTCATGTAATAGATCCATTAAAAGCAGAGAAATGTGGATTTGTGTATCGTGGTTTAGGAAGGGGAGTTTGGACAAAATGAACAAGCAACTTGGCGTTGCAGTTATCGGCGTAGGTTTCTGGGGTAAAAATCACGCTAGAGTGTTTAGTGAACTCTCAGAGACTGAACTCGTTGCAGTTTGTGATGTTAATGTAGAAAGAGCAAAAGTCATTGCTGAACAATACGGCGCCGAAGTGTATGGCGACAGTCGGAAATTGCTTAAACGAGAAGATGTTGAAGCAGTTAGCATTTGCACATGGACAATGGCCCACGCAGCCGAAGCTATGAGAACGTTGAAAGCGGAAAAGCATGTACTGGTTGAGAAGCCTTTAGCTAGCACAATCAGAGAAGCAAGAAGAATTGTAGACTTCGCAAAACAAAAGGACAGACACTTGATGGTGGGTTTCATAGAAAGATTCAACCCGGGTATCCAACGAGCCAAAGATGCTTTGAAAAAAGGAGAGATCGGCGAACTTGTCTCAGCTACTGCCAAACGGGTTTCGCGGTGGCCTGAAAGAATAGGCGATGTAGGAGTTGTGAAAGACTATGCAATTCACGAAATAGATGTCATGCGGAAAATCTTTGAAGAAGACCCGACAACGGTTTATGCAAGAGTTGGAAATTTGAAGCATATAAAGTTTGAAGACTACGCCCAGATAATGCTCACGTTTAAGCGTGGAAAAACGGCTTTTATTGAAGCAAACTGGTTGACACCTGATAAAATTAGAAATTTGACGCTCACAGGCAGCGACGCGATAATGTCACTCAATTATCTCACGCAAGAAATAACCGTGGAAACTCTAGAAGAGACATTGAAGCCACGATATGAATGGAAAGAACCGTTAAAACTGGAGTTGCAGCATTTTGCAAGAAGCATACTTGAAGATAAAGAGCCAGAGGTCACAGGTGTCGACGGGTTAAAGGCCTTAGTAATCGCTGAAGCTGCTATAAAATCCTCCAAAAAAGGCATCGCAATAAAACTGAAGCTTGACAAAATGTGACTAGTGTTTCTTTCTGATTTTTGCTTCTAAATTGAATGGTTTGCCTTCTGTAAGAATTTTTTTGGAAATTTTGTTTTTCCACTTTTTCAAGAAGGGCAGTTCGTCTTTTTCATCGCGAAGTTCGTCTGGCAACATTTCGGGAATCTCATCGCGGATTGGGTACCAGCGCAGACATTTTGGACAGACGATTAATCCTTCAACGATTTCTTCTTTCTCCTCAAAAACGTGAAGCTCGAGTGGATGGTATTTGTCGATGGGGCAAGCCAGAATATCCATCAACTTTTTCTTCATGCAAAATATCTCCTTTCTTCAATTGTTCTTTTCGTTGATTTGCTTAAAAGACTTACGCAGAAACGATCAGACTTTCTCTAAGTAACTATTGGAGAAGTTAGAAGCACTTTGTTTTTCTGCAGCGCAGCATTCTTCATACGAGTTTTTTATTAAGAACATCTTAGACAACTATTAGGAACAAGATGCTATTCCTGTGGAATGTAAAGTTCACAGATACAAACCGAGAGATTAAACTTGAGTTTTATGATTCGTCTAGCGGAGAAATTAGAGAGTTCAGCACTAGCAAGTATAAACCTTACTTCTTAGCAACTTGTCCTTTGTCAAAAGAAGAGGAAAAAGCAGTAGCGAGTATTCAAGGCGAAGTGGAGCTTGTTAAGAAACTAAACTTGTTCACTGACGAAATAGTACAACTCGCAAAAGTAAAGGCTTGGACTCCAACATTCCTTAAGAAGATAACTAGGCAGTTTAGGAATGTCTGGGAAAGTGAAATCGAGTACAGTCGAAGCTACATTTACGACAATGGTCTAGTGTTTGGCGCCCCGTACATCCAACAAGGGGACAACTTTGTAGTGGCTAAAACTGTTCAGCAGGACTTGAAACAAAAATTTGATAAAGCTTTTGCACAAGAAAGACAGACAACCCCGCCAAAATACGCACAAATTGAGAAATGGTTCAACCTCTGTCATCAACCAGTTCCAAAAATCAACATGGATCTGTTGGATAGTGAGAAAAGGCAGGAAGATGCTACAGAACAAATCTACCTCGCTTTCTTGCTTGCAAGAATAGCCAATATTCCCATTCCAGAAGCTTACGCCAGCCGAAGAGTAAGCGACTGGATAAAATCTATGATTTACACGCATCTTCGCAACAACAATGTTCTTATCCCCACATCCAAAGAACTGCGAAGAGGCTATGAAACACACCAAGTTCCTGGCGCCCTCACAATTGAACCAGAAGCAGGGATATACTTCGACACGGTTGTCTGCGATTTTGAGAGCCTATACCCCAGCTGTATAGACAGCTACAACCTCTCATACGAGACAGTTAATTGTCCCCACGAAGAATGCAAAGTCAACAAAATTTCTGAAATAGAACATCATGTTTGTACGAAACGGAAAGGCTTCTATTCTCTACTGATAGGAGCATTGAAGGATCTCCGAATCCGTTGGTTCAAACCCCTGTCCAATGATACTTCCATCTCAGAGCAGGAGAGACAGTTAGCAAAGGCTGCATCGAAGCTGCTTAAACTGATAAGTGTTTCCAGCTATGGCGTGACCGTTCGCATCCATGGAGTTGCATGCCCCCCACTTGCAGAATCCATAACAGGCTATGGGCGATGGGCACTGCAGACTACATGGAAAATTGCAAGAGAAACCGGAATGCATCCAACCTACGGCGACACCGACTCCATTTTCTTAGACAAGCCGTCACCGTGGCAGGTGCAAAGCCTAATTGACACCGTTAAGAAAAAGTTGAATCTTGACTTAGCCATAGAAAAACGCTACGCTCTCTGCGTATTATCAAAAGCAAAAAAATCATATTTCGGCATAACAAAAAACGGAATCCCCGACTTGAAAGGCCTGACAGCGATAAAATCTAACGCGCCAAAATTCATTCAACAAGTTTTTCGCGACTGTGTAAAAGTGCTTAGCGAAGTGAAGAGCATGGAACAGTATTCTTTGGCGAAAAGGGAAATTGTTGCCCTAGTCCACAGCGCAATAAAGAAGCTGCGGGAACGTGACGTGGAACTTAAAGACCTTGTCTATTCGGTGCAACTGTATTATGATCCTGCTAAAAGAACCAGCGCAACAAAGATTATGCCTCAGCCTTATCAATGTGCCTCACAGCTCATTAACGCTGGGAAAAAGATAAGCCGCCGAGATACAGTTCATTTCATAAAGGTTAAGCCCTTCAACTACAAGGGTAAAACGTTCACAGTGAAACCCGTTAGTCACGTAAGGAGTTTGGCAGAGATTAATATAGAAGATTATATTCGCAACTTAACGACGGCCCTTGAACAAACCTTTAAGCCAATGGACATAAAGTTGGAACAAGATATGAAGCTAACTGACTGGTTTGGAGCTTAATAGGTTAGTCTTACCTTCGAAATTCCACTCATAAGTTGCAAACTTTCCTTCTTCTAGTCTCCGCGCAAGATTTAACTCATAATCTGTCAGGATGCCTCCTACAAGCTTTATGCCGAGAGCTTTTTCAAATCCTCTGGTCAACGCTTCACAAGCTCGGTCGACGGCTACACAGCTGCCTAACTCATCTGCAACCGACGTAATTTTTCTCGTAGCAATATTTATCAAGTCTACACGGGTGTCTGCCCAAGGAACTTTGAGAAATGTGAACATTTTCGGCAAGTCAACGTTCATCAAGAGAGTACCGTGTTGAAGAATTACACCTCTTTTATGTGCCTGAGCGCTTCCAGAAATCTTCCGCTCTTTAACGGTTATGTTAGGACATTGTTTGACATTACCCTTGTCGTATTCAACGTCTACGCCTAGAATTTGAGCTGCTTCAATTAGTCCGCTGCAAATTCGCATGTACGCCTCTGCGACGTCATCCGTTCCTAAATCCTCCTGTTTCACGATAACACTGTAGGTGATTTCGTCTTCAGAGTCATGGTAAACCGCGCCGCCTCCGGAAATACGCTTAACCACATCCACGCCGTGGATTCTGCAGTTTTCCAAGTCAACTGCGTCGTAAACGTTCTGAAAACGCCCAATAGACACGGCAGAAGGGTACCAACGAAAAAAACGTAAAGTATTAGGTACTTTTTCTTCGATTCTCGCCCGCAGTATGGCCTCGTCAACCGCCATGTTAACGAAGGCATTGTCTGTTTTGGGTTTTAGCAGACGCCAAGGAGACATTTTTGCTCAGCCTTTTTGAATGTTCAAGCGATGGATATAAATGTGGATGAGATATTTTGGTTTGCTGGTCGTAATGATAGCAGAGGTTGTGATTGGTCGGAAATTGCTAGATGCTATTTTAGAAAGTGCAAGAGTCGCATATCCTCGGGAAACGATTCTTCTTTTACGTGGTAAGGCTAAAAGAGGCAGAATCGAAATAACAGACCTTGTGATTCCCCCGTTGGCTACTCATGGCAGAGGGTTTTCAAGCTTTCCTGCATATATGCTTCCGATGGACTTTTCGCTTATGGGAAGTGTTCACTCGCACCCATCAGGCGTGGCAAAGCCTTCGGTAGGAGACTTGAACCATTCTTGGGGTAGAATAATAATGATAGTGGCATATCCATTTGCTGGAAAAGAAAATGTAGTGGTTTATAGTCGTTCAGGTGAAAAAATAGCATTGCAACTGACAGAATAACTCTGGGATTTCTTGATGGTCTTTTGCAGACATTTTTATTCGTATGTATATAATATTGGCATGACAACGAATTCAACTCCGAAGAGTTAACAAAGACATAAAGGGAACAAGATGAGGTTGACGACGGTTTCAAAGGAGACTGCGAGAAGATTTCTCATCACTAGGCAGAGATTTCAGCACAGCGAAGGAAAAAATGGAACGTTGGAGGCAATCAGGCGGCTGGAATGTGTCCAAATTGATCCCGTCCGTGTTGTCCACCGCAACCATCACTTAGTTCTCTATAACAGAGTAGGCAACTATAAACTCTCATATTTAGACACGTTACTCTACAAGGACAAAGCTGTGTTCGAATACTGGTGCAACGAGAAATCAATTATCCCCATGGAGGAGTTCCGATATTTTAACTATCGAATGCAAAATTATATGGAGTTTCACTCGCCTTTCTATGAACGTTTGAAAGCTAGGCGAGAAGAACTTAAAGGTGTAGTTCGTCACGTATTATCAACTATCAAAGCTAATGGCCCATTGTGTGCAAAGGATTTTGAAAAAGTGGGGCGCAAAGCTGCAAAACGTGTTTTAAACTTGCTTTGGGATTGTGGAGAGGTAATGATTCATCATGTGGATGGAAATCGTCGATACTACGATTTGATGGAGCACATCCTGCCTAAGAACTTGATCGTTGAGATACCCACTAGAGAGGAATATGACCGATTCATGATTGAGAAATACATGAGGGCTTACGGTTTCGTTGATACACGTGACTGGAGATTTGGCTGGCATACATTAAAATCTCCACAACGCAAGGCAATAGTAGAAGAAATGGTCAAGGATAGAAAGATCTGTCCAGTAAAAGTAGAAGGTGTTAAGCATGTCTATTACGTTCTAGAAAGATATTTAGAGATGCTCGAGGTCGCAGAAGATTCTTCCATTGAAGAAGAAATTCATTTTATTGCTCCTCTTGATAACTTCATCTGGAACCGGAGAATGATCTCCGAAATTTTCGGTTTCACTTACGTGTGGGAAATCTATAAGATTCCGGAGAAGAGGCAATATGGCTACTACGTCTTGCCTATCCTTTGTGGTTCAAAATTTGTTGGAAGAATTGATCCGAAATTGGACAGGGTGAACAAAACGATGATCGTTAATTCTTTGGTCTTAGAGGAAGGACGCTTTGAAGAAAACTTTGTTGTTGAATTAGTATCTACACTGAGGAAATTTCTCAGTTTTCATGAAGCCCTACATGTCAAGATAGTGAAGACTAAGCCTAAGAAGCTAAAAAGTGCACTGTTAGCCGAATTAAGCAGATATGCTTAGGGATTTTAGCAACAAACAGGTAAACGTTTTAGTGTGAAGACAGCTCCGCATGCATTTTTTTTATCGACAATACTCATCTTGAAGGCAATTGCGGACTCTTGTTCGCGACGGGATCTTCAGCGCAGAGAAAAAAGGGGTTCTGCTGAATTATCAGCCATGAGTTTTGATACCGCTTTTACTTTTTTTCCACACCACATATACCGTCCTCCCTCCTAGGATAGAACCTAGCTTAAGAACCGACCTGCACCTAGGGCAGGTTCTATGTTCTTTCTTCACTTTTCGCTTCTCAAACGTATAATCATGTGCTCATTGAGTCTCGGCTCCAATCCAACTTGTTTTGTGCCACGATATATTCTTACGAAGATTACGGAACACTTTGGGTTTCTGCACTCGTACTCCGCCTTTTTCCGATGTTTCTTCATCGGTTTTCCGCAGCTAGGACAGTTAATTCTCCATCACCTGTGGTTGCACCGTCGGCAACGTAGCTCTTCATACCTTATTATCAATATCTGGGGCACCGTGATCAGTTGCCAAGCTATTGCTTCTAAACCTCCCTACTTTCATATTTAGGGCATTTCTTCATAAAGAACATCCATCTCCTTAAGCCTTCGCTGAAGAATTTCCGCAGCCTCGTAGATTTCCTCTTCCTTTTTTGCGCCTACGCACACGATTTTGCCAGCAGAAAATATGAGGAAAACCACCTTTGGGCTTTCCATTCGGTAGATCGCGCCTGGAAACTGCTCCGGCTCATACATGAGGCTCCCGCCCTCGTGAGTTAGCTCACACATCCTTTCGAGATCAATCGGTCCGCAGAGAATTCCAGAGGCAACGATGTTCTGAATCGTTATCTGAGGTTTTCCGGTGATTATTATGCCTCCATTTTTTAGCTTTCTGGCAGTTTTCAGAATTGCCTTTCTGGCCTCCTTCTCTGATTTTGCGCCAGTACATACCATTCTCCCCGTTTTGAAGATGAGGGTGCAAGTCTTGGGTTTCTTCAATCTAAAAGCGAGCCCAGGGAAAACTTCTGGTCGATACTCAACATGTGGAAAAGCTTTTACTATGGCGGCTAAGTCTATCGGATGATTGAAAGCGGCTGAAGCCACAACATTCTGGATGCTAATCCCCTTCTCAACTTTCATGAGGCTTCCATCCTCATGTCAACACATGCCTCCACATAAAAAAACGCGTGAAACGATAACTGTTTCGGTTTTTCTTAAGAAGCTTTTCATTGATACTTGCTTAGTTCCTCTCAAAGCAAGAAACCTCCTCAACTTCAAATGTTGATAATTCCTCTTGAATTAGCTTCTCTCATGGGTCTTAGCTAAGTGATTATCGCTATTCTAGTAAGTGTCTATTTCCTTTACTCAAAGGCGTGTGTTTTACTTATCATGAACTGCAAATCTAAGTTATGAACTCAGGATACTTTTACCATCCATAACGACGTTTCTACCTAAACAGAGGCGTATAATACCACTTTCTCGTTTCGCATTTTTCGGGCTGTGGGGGAGTCAAATGGGAGGGTTATTCGGTTTATCCGTTGATATAACCAAGGTTTTGATGTTATATCAAATCTAACATGGCTTTTGAGGTTCCTTCTTTCGGACTATAGAATTGACACAAGGCTTCCCAGAATGCACATATTCCCCAAAATTTCTAGACTTCCGCAGATTTCTGGTTTTGTGTTGCCTCCAGTATCTTCCCACTTTTGGTTTGATTGATGATGTTGCAGATTTTTTGAGGGTTATTTGAAGAAAATACGAATGGTTTTCCTTTCCGTCGGATTATCTTCACTGCATCTCCAAACGATGTTGTGTAAGCCCAAGAGCCATCAATGCCATATCTAACGCCTATGCCACCATATCTTCCAAAAGATGCTTTAGTTGGTTTACATGAGACTATATCTTCTAATGGAATTGATTTGCGATTAAGAATGCCGTAGGTAATCAAAAGTTCTCTAGTGCTCAATTCTATTCTTATACCCTTATAATTCCAAAACACGAGTAACAAAAATCCTGGAACAGACATTAGGATAACAATTAAAAAGAGATTTTGAAAAGCATACCCAGTTGTAACAAGTATCAATAGTATACACACAGTAAGTAAGGAAACAAAGCCTACTAGGATTTTTATGAATAAGCTTGCTGGGACCCATTCCCTGTAAATAAAGTGTCTCATATCAACTACAACAATAATATGATAACAAGTTTCAAATTAACCTTTTTGAGCAGATTCACCATTTTTAACATGTAAAAAACCCGATTGCTACAGGGATAATAATCGAGTTGTTGGGTGTGAAAAGGGTTCCAGAAAATATCTTCCGAATAAGCACGAAATTGACTCTCTCCACAAGCAATTAATCAAACTTCACTTAGAAAGGCAAAGAAAACGCAAGAGGGACGTTTTTCAAAGGCTTTGCTAAGGTTTAACCAATTGATATGAAGGTTTCTATCCAAGTTTTCGGAGATAAAATAAATTTAATCCGAAATTCAAGCCTTTACATATGAGACTACTGGACCGTGAGGGCAAGACAGAACCCCTTTACCTCACTCCTCCCCCCTATTTTTTGTGACGAACGCACAAATTCTGAAATCTGCCCCAACAGCACAAGACCGGTTCGGTTTCTATGCCAATAGAGCTTGAGTGTTCCCTCAAAACACTATAATTTACATCAAACAACAATTCTACACAAAAGGAAAACAGTTAGCCACAAAACTCTATAACCCCAGATTGTTAAACACAAGCTTTCACACTCTATGGCATTGGAAAGCTACCATAGAATACCACAGAACAAAAGACATCGTTCACGTAATGAAACTGTTAGGCCACAAGAACATCAATAACACAATGCTTTACACTCAGCTGGTCAGCTTTGAGAGTGACGACTACACGACACGTGTTTCAACTGGAGTGAAGGAAGATAGGGAACTCATTGAGGCTGGATTCGAGTATGTCACAGAAAGAGACGGCGTCAAAATCTACAGGAAACCAAAGTAGACTTCCTATATTAGCAAAAAACTTCCATATGACAGTTTAAATATTAGAAATGTGGTTTATCGTAGCGAGATGATTTGAAGCATGGGTTCAAAGTCGCCAACAGGTGAATTCGCCGCAAGACAGCTAGTTGAGAAAAGGAAGAAGTTCCGTTGGAGCGACCGCTACTACAAACGGCGAATGCTTAGACTAGACGTTAAAGCCGACCCTCTACAAGGTGCACCTATGGCACGGGGAATTGTGCTAGAGAAAGTTGGCATTGAAAGCAAACAACCCAACAGCGCCATCAGGAAATGCGTAAGAACACAACTCATCAAGAATGGCAGATCCATAACAGCCTTTCTACCAGGCGACGGAGCCCTAAACGTAGTGGACGAACATGACGAAGTGATAGTTGAAGGCATCGGAGGCTCCCGAGGAGGAAGCATGGGCGACATCCCAGGTGTAAGATGGAAAGTCATCATGGTCAACGGTGTGTCTCTAAACGAACTTGTATACGGTAGAAAACAGAAACCAATGCGCTAAAAGAAAGTGGCAAAAAATGAGCAAACAAGCACAGGAAATAAAACTTTTCGGAAAATGGAGCTTTCAAGAAATTCAGCTACAAGACCCTAGTCTAAAAAAATACGTCTCTACTACACCAGTCTTTGTCCCTCACAGCATGGGGAGACATGAGCATCACAGGTTTCACAAAGCAGAAGTAAACATTGTTGAAAGATTCATAAATAACTTAATGAGACCAGGAAAACAGGCGGGTAAGAAGGTAAGAGCAATAAACACGTTGAAAAACGCATTTGAAATTATCCATCTGCGAACGGGAAGAAACCCAGTTGAAGTCCTCGTAAAAGCCGTTGAAAATTCTGCTCCCTGCGAAGACACGACCAGAATCAGGTACGGAGGTACAGCTTACCACATGGCTGTTGACCTTGCGCCGCAAAGAAGAGTAGACATTGCTCTTCGTTTATTGTCTGAAGGCGCTCGAAAATCAACTTTTGGTAATCCTCGCACACTAGAAGAATGCATAGCGCAAGAACTTATTCTGGCAGCAAATAATGATATAAAAAGCTACGCAGTATCTAAACACAACGAAATGGAAAGAATCGCCATGGCTTCACGATAAACTATCGCACATGCATTTCTACAATATCCTTATCATCTAAAACAAAAGATAAACCAACCTTCTGAGGGCTAAATGGAAGTCGTTTCGACCACACTTTTGCAAAAGAAAGGCGTCTATAAAAGTCGCTAT